>JBOGRG010000040.1:0-3108 GCA_050749365.1 Nitrosopumilaceae archaeon | reverse complement strand
AAGGTAGCTCAGAGAGCAACATCTCAGTTAAAAAAATGTGTACTTGAACTTGGAGGAAGCGATCCTTTCATAGTGTGTGATGATGCTGATGTAGAGAAGGCCTCCAGTGGAGCAGTAAAGGGTCGTTTTATTAATTGTGGACAGAGCTGTATTGCATCGAAACGATTCTTTATAACAAAAAACATTGCAAAGGAGTTTATAGAAAAATTTGTTCAAAAGACTGGAGATCTTAGAGTCGGAGATCCTTCTTTAGAAAATACAGACATAGGTCCTTTGGTTAACATTAGTGGTTTGAATAAAATAGAAGAATTAGTCAATGATGCAGTAAAAAATGGAGCCGAAGTACTGACTGGCGGAAAACGAATCAAAAATAAAGGATATTTTTACAGCCCTACAATTCTTACCAAAATTTCTTCAAAAATGCGCGTAGCCGATGAGGAGACATTTGGCCCTGTTGCACCGATTACTGTTGTTGATAATGAGATGGAAGCAATAAAAACTGCAAATAATTCTCAATTTGGTCTTGGAGCCAGCATCTGGACACAAGATCTTATCAAAGCAGAAAAACTATCAAAATTGGTAGAATCTGGAATAGTAACTGTTAATAATGTTGTAATTTCAGATCCAAGAATTCCATTTGGCGGAGTCAAACACAGCGGATTTGGTAGAGAATTATCACGATATGGCATGCTAGAGTTTGTCAACATAAAATCAATTAGATTTTATGATCAATTAGTTCATCATCATCATGTGGAATAGTGGATGTCGAGGTTGCTAACAAGGGCTCAAAATAATCCCATGATGGTAGTATATTCCCACTAGACCTGCTACCTACCCTGTCTTAAGATTGTAATGAAACAGATTAAGATAGAGAAATCTTAGATCTTAAATTCTAATACTTGGATTTTCTTTCTTTAGTTTTTCCCAGTCAGCCAAAAAGTTCTTCAGACCAATATCAGTCAGTGGATGTTTTAGCATCTTTCCTAAAATGTCTGGCGGTAGTGTCACCACATCTGCACCAATTTTTCCAGCCTCAACAACATGTATTGGGTGTCTAATGCTTGCAACCAAGATTTGTGTGCCAAATTGATAGTTCTTGAAGATGTCATGAATCTCTTTTATCAAAGCCATGCCGTCTTGCCCAGCATCATCTAGTCTTCCAATGAACGGACTGACGTATTTTGCGCCTGATTTTGCAGCCAAAATTGCCTGATTTGCAGAAAAGCACAGCGTTACATTGACTGGAATTCCTTCCTTTGTTAAAATTTTGCAAGCCTTCAGACCATCTGGAATCAGTGGACACTTTACAACTACGTTGTTCCCATACTTGCGCAGTCTGCGTCCTTCTTCAACCATCCCAGAAGTCTCTGTTGCAACAACCTCTAAACTAACATCGCCTTTTACTATTCTAACAATCTCTTCCATCGTTTTTTGTGGATCGCCGCCTTCCTTTGCTAAAAGTGATGGGTTTGTTGTGATGCCATCAACAAGACCCATATCGTTGTACAGTTTGATTGCAGCAATGTTTGCAGTATCCAAGAATATTTTCATCTTGTTTTGCTCCTGATCTCTTTTACAGAATTAGCTATATTAATTGATGTTATACCATGCTTTGCAAGCAAGAGTGGAATTTCGTTGTCTCGTGCTGACTCGCCAAATTTGTCCTGAACACCTATTCGTCTCATTGGCACAGGATATGTCTCAGATACCACCTCAGCTACCGCAGATCCAAAGCCTGCCATCACATTGTGCTCCTCACAGGTTACAATTCCTCCCGTCTCACGTGCGGCCTTTTCCAAGAGTTCAGAATCTATTGGCTTGATTGAGAACATGTCCAATACCCTACATGAGATGCCTTCTTGTTTGAGAGAACCTGCAGCTTCAAGTGCCATCTGTACGGTAATTCCACATGCTGCTAAAGTACAGTCAGAGCCATCACGCAACACAATTCCCTTTCCTATTTCAAAGTCCTGAGCTTCGGAATGAACAACCGGTGTTTTTGATCGTGCCATTCGCATGTAAAACGGTCCATAGGTTTGTGACATTATCCAAACAAGCTTTGATACTGTAACCGTATCAGCTGGGATTAGAACCCTGACATTAGGAATTGCCCGCATTATTGCAATATCTTCTATTTGCTGGTGTGATCCTCCATCTGCTCCAACGCTTAGTCCACCATGCGAGACTATCATCTTTACGTTTAATCCATTTTTTCCATCACGTGATGGATATGCTATTGCATTTCGTATTTGATCTACACACCTACCTGGCAGAAATATAGCATAGGTACTTGCAAATGCTACTTTCCCTTCATTTGCTAAACCAGCAGCAATAGAGACAAGATTTGCCTCTGCAATTCCAACATTAAAGAATCTGTTTGGAAATTTTTTTCCAAACGGCCTTGTCTTTAATGAATCAGTGGTATCAGCACCAACTACTACGACATTAGGATTTTCCTCACCAATCTTGATCAGTGTCTCTCCATATACTGTGCGCATGTCTGTCATTTCAGTCATACATATCCCGCCTCCTTTGCAATTTGTAAAAGCAGGTCCTTTTTCTTTCCAACCTCGTGTAAGTCTATCCACTTGTTGACAAGCTCTGTCCCTCCAAGGCTGTGTGCTTTTTGTATTAGCAATTTTCGTCTTGCGTGCAGTATTTTTTTTCTAAATTCAACTATGGTAGCGCGAACATCTTTTTGGCCTATTATCGCGCTTCCGCCAACAAAGGAGCGGGCTCCATCCAAAAAGCATGCTTCCACGTTAGAAAGGTCGACTCCTCCGTCTGCCTCTATTAATCCAGTAAACTTTTTCTCAGCAAGAACCTTGGCAAGCCTCTGGGTCTTCTCATGAGACGACTCAATATACTTTTGGCCTGATTTTCCAGGAACAACTGACATCACAATAAGCTGGTCTAAATCCGGAATGAATTTGTCAGCCCATCTTGGAAGCTCGGTTTGAGGGTTTATGGCAAGACCGACGCTGACCTCATTTGATCGTAAAAAATCATGAATCTCGCCAAAGCTTGATTCATCGCATACTTCGGCATGTACTGTTATGATATCGCTGCCAGCTTCGATGTAATCTCGAACATGTTTTACAGGCTCGC
>JBOGRG010000039.1:0-3142 GCA_050749365.1 Nitrosopumilaceae archaeon | reverse complement strand
AGACCTTCAATCTGTTCAACATATGTATCAAAGTCCATCGGTGAGCAACAAGAACCCTGAAGTCTATCACTACCTTCCATTGGATCTACGATGTTTGGACCTGCACAAAAGTTAGTTCTAGCATTACTCAGATAAGCAAATTTGGCTTCTAATGTGTTACCTTGATCAGGAACCCTCGTAAAGGAATTTTCATTTTGTTGAAAATTAAAGTAAAAAACAGTTGCTACCAGTAGAATAGGCAAAAATCCTAAGACAAGATATTTTTTTGATGTCTCCAATTTGATTTTCATGTCGTGTATCAGTATTTAGTTAGGAACTTTTTATCTTCTTGCTAGGTGGGTTCCATCTCTTAAGTAGCAAGGAGCTGCTTGTAACGGAAACAGAGCTTGCAGCCATAGCCAATCCAGCAAGAGCTGGATAAAGTAATCCCAATCCTGCTACTGGAATTAGTGCTGCATTGTATATGAATGCGTAAAAGAGATTTTGTCTTATTTTGCTAACAGTTTTTTTGCTTATCTCAAGGGCTGCAACAACATCGGTCAAGTCGTCTCTTACTAGAACAACTTTTCCAGCCTCTAATGCAACATCAGTACCAGAGCCTATAGCAATTCCTACATCTGCCTGAGTCAAAGCGGCTGCATCGTTTATTCCATCTCCAATCATTGCAACTTTCTTTCCTTCTTGTTGTAACTTCTTTATCACATTAACTTTTTCAGACGGCATGACATTTGCAATAACCCTGTCTATTGCCAGATCCTTTGCAATAGTTGCTGCCGTTCTTTCATTATCACCTGTAAGCATGACAATCTCTATTCCCAACTTTCTTAACGACTTCAAAGCTTCTTTTGCACTAGGTTTTGGTGTATCAAGTAGTGCAATGACACCAATGAGATTTTTGTCTACTGCAACCAATACAGCAGTTTTGCCTTCTTGTTGAAATTTTGAAACAAACTCTTGTGCGTGTTTGATGTCAATTCCTTCTTTTTCTATTAGACCTGGGCTTCCTACAATTATGTTATTACCATTGTAAACTACATTCACACCTTTGCCAGGAACTGCATAAAATTCGGATGATTCGCCTAGGTTTAGATTCAATTCTTTTGCTTTTTGTACTATTGACTTTGCAAGTGGATGTTCAGAATTTTTCTCAGCTGTTGCAGCAATTTCAAGCAACATGTCATTTACATTATTGGGACTGCTTTCTACAGTAGGTGCTATCTGCTTGATAGTTATCAGGTCTGTGACTTGCGGTTTACCTTGTGTCAATGTTCCTGTTTTATCAAAGACAGCAACTTTGATCTTTCCTAGCATTTCCAATGCATCACCGCCTTTGAATATTACACCATTTTGTGCACTTTTGCTCATTCCAACCATGACTGCAGTTGGCGTAGCCAATCCCAAGGCACAAGGACAAGCGACAACAAGTATTGCTACTGCAGGTATAAGTGAATCTGCGAAATGATGTTCCCCATCAGTGGTCCCAAAGTACCACCCTAAGAATGTGGCAAATGCAACTGCGATCACAATAAACGCAAAGTATCCAGCGATCTTGTCGACTATTCTTTGCATTGGAGGTTTTCTACCCATTGCATCTTCAACAAGCTTAACTATCTGTGCAAGCATAGTATCACTTCCTACTTTGGCAGCTTTGATTACAAGTGCTCCTTCTTTGTTTACGGTACCACCAATGACAATATCGTTTGGCTTTTTCCCAACGGCCATAGATTCACCAGTAACCATGGATTCGTCAACTGCCGAATAGCCTTCTAGAACTATACTATCAACTGGGATTTTTTCTCCTGGTCTAACAATGATAAAATCTCCTGGTTTAAGGAGTTCGATTGGAACTTCAATCTCTTCTCCATCTTTTTTAATTCTAGCAGTTTTTGGTTGTAGCTCAAGCATCTTTCTAATTATTGACGATGCTTTCCCTTTGGTTTTATTTTCAAGATATTTTCCTAAAATTATGAAAGTTATAACAACTGCAGCTGCGTCATAATAGATATTGTGCCATGCAGGAGCAGGAAATGTATTAAACACACTAAACAAATATGCTGCAGTTGTTCCTGTAACAACCAAAGTATCCATATTTGCTGATTTCATTTTTGCAATTCTGTATGCACCCACATAGAACCTGCTTCCTGTTACAAATTGCACTACAGTAGCAGATAGAAAAATGATGTAAGCTGCTGTTGCTGATCCTGCTAAAGGAACGAATGAAAGGTATTCGGGATAACCAAAGATCATAACTGGAATAGTAAAGATTATTCCAATAGTGAACAACTTCTTCAGTTTTTTTGCTTCTACTTCTTCTGCAGACGCTGAGAGATCTTCACTTAATATTTGATAACCACTTTTGTTCAGAACCTGTCTAATATCTGAAAGCGAAAGCAAAGCTTGGTTGTATTCAACAAGAACTTGGCCGTTTCCGTAATTTGCTGAAGCATATCTGACACCTTCAAGTTCGCTTAATCGTTTTTCTAATCCATCAGCATCACTTGAATCGGTGATACCATTTACTTTGACAGTTAATTTTTCGTATACTACCTTGTAGCCAGCTTCTTCTATCGCTTTCTCTATTGTTGCAAGATCCACTGATGATGGATCAAATTCCAGTACAGCTTTTTCAGCTGCTAAATTGACTTCACATTTTTTAACACCATCAAGTTCCGAGACATATTTTTGTATAGAGTTTACACATCCTGCACAGTGCATTCCGCCTATCTTTATTGCAGTTCGTTTTGTCTGGGCTTGTTCTGTTTCCATAAATTCACATCCATTTACTCATAATTGTATTACCCCTAGATCTACTTAATATCATGTCTTTACATTTGTAAAGTATACAAACATAGATAAACGTGAAAGCGTGAGAAAATGATATGCCCTTTAGATTAGATGACATAGATGTTGCGTTACTTGAATCACTTATCAAAGATGGGAGAAAATCCTTTAGACAAATATCTCGTGAGACCAAAGTTAGTACTCCAACTGTTAAAGCAAGATATGATAGACTTGTCAACATGGGTTTGATAAAAGCAGTTTCTCCTGTGTTAGACCTCGGCATGCTAGAAAACAAAACAAGTACACGACTAGACAAAATCAGTTACAAAGCACATCAAGGTCATGGAATAAAACTTGACAA
>JBOGRG010000038.1:0-20870 GCA_050749365.1 Nitrosopumilaceae archaeon | reverse complement strand
AGACTAGATAGTAAAAGTTACAGGTGTAAAGTGTGACAAGTATAGCTATCGCGATAAATACGTTAAAAAGGAATTGTGTTAAGGGGTTGATTACCATGCCCTAACCTCTCAAATTGAAAATCTGTATTTATAGTTGTACCGTCAAATTGGAACAAGTTTATGTCTTTTTAGACTGCCGATAAAGCTAGAGGATCAATATGAAGTTGATTCAATTGTCAACGGCCTAAAGAAGACCTTTACAATGGATACGTATGCAGAAGGTCTGTAATTGTGAAGTGGATATTACTCCTCTTTTAGCAGTGGGAGAAGGACTGGGTCTTTTAACAGAAGTGACATTTAGCTCTTATTTCTTCAAGTGTTTAAAGACACTTCCTTAATAATCTGGACACGTCTCTTCACGAAGTTTTTTGTATTTTTGCTCCATTTCTTCTGCAAATACAAGTACCTTTTCAAAGTCATAATCTCTTTTTGGAAAGTACCAACGTATGCCTACTTTGTGTCCTATTCCATCCATGTCGTAAATCATCCCCTTGTCTGCCTCAACTTGGTATTTCTCATCAAGTGATCTCTCTTGAACAGTAAGACCTCGTTTTGTCTTATCTTCCATTATTATATCGGTGGGACTTTCTCTTATGAAATAAAATATTCCCTGCTTTAGCAAAGGAAGTTCTTGGCTCAATTCTTATTTTTCAACAGGGTTGCCAATCATGTTGCCCCACTCTGTCCACGATCCGTCATAGTTTCTTACTTGTGGATATCCTAGTAGATATTTGAGGACAAACCACGAGTGGGAAGATCTCTCCCCTATTCTGCAGTAACATATAACATCCTTGTCTGGAGTTACTCCCTTTGGTTCATAGATCTGTTTTAGCTCATTTACTGACTTGAAAGTTCCATCTGCATCGTTTACTGCAGTAGCCCAAGGAATGTTCTTTGCATGTGGTATGTGTCCACCTCGTTGAGCATGCTCCATAGGATATTCTGGCGGAGCCGTTATTTCTCCAGTAAACTCCTTTGGCGATCTTACATCTACTAACACTGTATCTTGTTTGTCAACGGCCCTTCTGACATCAAATAGGTAAGCTCGTAATCCTTCATCTTGAGGTTGTGCTACGTATTTTGTCTTTTGAATTTGTGTTTCATCCTTTGTATACTGTCTCTTTTCTAGTTCCCATTTCTTTCTGCCACCATTCATTATCTTGACTTTTTTGTGTCCATAATATTTGAAGACCCAGAATACAAAGGCTGCAAACCAATTATTAAAATCTCCATACAAGACAACATCATTTTCTGGTAGAATACCGTTTCTTCCCATCAAATCCTCAAACTGAGCTTTATTGATAATATCTCTAGTTACTGGATCGTTTATGTCACGTTTCCACCAGATAAGAGTGGCTCCTGTCATGTGACCCTGTTTGTACGCATTTTCAGGATCATAGTCTACTTCAACAATTCTTATTGCTTTGTTAGACAGATTTTTTGAAACCCATTCTGTATCAGTTAAAACATCTGGATTTACATAGCTCATTTTTTATTCACCTTCCTAACTATCAAAGGGACTTATATCTTAATCCTCAGCAGATGATTTTTAAGTGAACCTACAATACTACTTTCCGCTTGGATCTAAACAGTGTTGCTGTGGTTAGTAAGTTTGGTTCAAAGGAATCCGAAGATGCTGCAAAGAAAATAGCAAAAAAAATACTTAGAAAAGCTCAAGTTTTTACCATCTCTCCTGTTAAAGTAGATGGCGCAAAAAAAGTTAGTACCGTAGAAGATCTAAAGACTGCAAAGCTGGATCTAACTATAACTCTAGGTGGCGACGGCACAACACTACGTGCATTTAGATATTTAGAAAACGAGGTTCCACTTTTAGCAGTAAACGTAGGTGGCAACAGAGGCATACTGTCCGAGATAACTTTGGACCAAGTAGATACTGCAATAGAACAAATACTTTCAGACAACATCTTTCTTGATCGGCGTACAAGAGTATTTGCTTCGTGTAAAGGACAGGATTATCCTCCCGCGCTAAATGAGATCTACATAAACAGACAGAACCTAACAAAGACATCACTTTTTGAGATCAGATTTCAAAATGACACAGTAACGCAAAAAATGGATGGGGTCATAGTGTCTACTCCAAGCGGTTCAACTGGTCATTCATATTCTTTAGGCGGTCCTATCTTGCATGAAAGTCTTGATGTTCTAATAATCACACCTGTTGCTCCAGTAAACAGATTACCATCACTTGTCGTACCTGACGAGAAAATTGAGATAATTACATCACACGACTCTAATATAATCATGGATGCACAAGTAATAAAACCAGCAAGTTATGACGATGTCATAACTATACGAAAATACAAAAAACAGGCGGTCTTTGTAAGACTCAAAAAGCGCGGTCTAAGACAGATGAGCAAGCTTGGTTTTTAGAGTTTTAGATGCAAGTGCTTTTTATGCAGGCATTCCCTTTGCTTCTTCAGAAAAATGCTATACTACATCTGCTATTTTTAATGAGATAAAACACATTAAGAAAAATTACGAAGCAGTTAATGCGTTGCTTGAAACCAAAAAATTGGATATAATAGACCCAGAAATAAAGTATACAGAGCAAGTTTTACTGAAGGCAAAAGATACTGGAGACTTTCAAAATATCTCAAAAGAAGATATTTCTGTGATTGCACTATGCCTACAACTTAAGGCAGAATTGGTAACTGATGATTTTGCTGTATCAAATACTGCAAAGCACCTTAAACTCACGGTAATTCCTGTCATGACAGAAGGCATAACTCGTGTAGTGGATTGGATTTATTTTTGCCCTGCTTGTCATAAGACCTTTTCTCAAATATCAGAATGTCCACTTTGTGGAAATAAGCTGAGACGCAAGCTAGGCAAGAGGAAGTTGTCTGCCAACCCAATCCACAAGTGAACCATCATATAACTTAACATTTTCATATCCAGCAATTTTTAGCTGGGTAAAGATGTTTGCTCCTCTATGACCAAGAGCACAGTAGCAAACTAACTCTTTGTCTTTTGGTATTTGTTTTTCCTCAAAAAGTTTTATCAAGTCGTCTTTTTCTTTAAAAATAAATCCTCTTTCTCCAATGCCATCTGTAAATGGAAGTAAGATTGAGTTTGGAATTCTTCCTGCTATAAATTCTTGTGGCGATCTAGCATCAAGAATTACAGCATTATCAAGTTTTTTTTGTAGTTCGTCAGCTTCGATTCGCAGATTTGGATTTACTTTTGGAATAAAGACAGCAGGTCTTATTGTAGATACATCACGAGTGATAGGAAGTCCTTTTTGATGCCATCCACGTATCCCAATATCCAAAATTCTAGTTTTGTCATGACCAAAATAAAGCAGTGTCCATGCAATTCTAGCTGTAGAGGGATCCATATAATCTCCGTAAATTATAACTGTCTTTGTCTCATCAATTCCGAGTGACCCAAAGAGCTTTGCAGCTTGATCTGTACCTAGAACCAAGTTAGCTCCATATGGATTTGTTTTTACTATTTCAATTCCAAGAGGTTGAGAATTCGGTATATGCGCATAAGAATATGCTACATTACCACGAGAATCCAAGATCACAATGTTAGGATCATTGATGTGTTCAACTAGCCAAGAGTGTCAGACTATCATTCGATCGTTAGAGTCGATGGCAGATATTTGAATTGTGTGTCAAATATCATGCAGTGTTTTTTGATTTACTTTTTTTGCATATTTACTTTCGGCGTCAAGCATTTTTCGTATCTTAAGAGCACGAGTTTCTCCCAAGCCTTGTATTTTTGAAAGTTCTGTATAAGATGCCTTTAGTGTGTTAGTAGGAGAACCAAATTTTTCGAGCAGCCGAGTTGCCAATTTTTCTCCTATTCCAGGCAGGCTGCACAACACCACTAGCTGCTGCTTTTGTAAATCATCTGACTTTTTTATTTTTTTCAAAAATGGTCCTTTTTTTGTAGATTGGCGCGCACACATTGATACTAACAACTTTGCTGAATGTGAGGCACTTGGAGTTGGGATAATTGGGATTTTATAATCAAGAACAATTGATGAAATAGCGCCATAAAAAACGAGAGGGTTTTCGGCAATTTCATCTATTTCGTCAACATTTCCCTCCATTAAGATAGCGGGATGTGCAAAGTTCGCTTTTAATCTGTTACACTGATCAAATAGTCTTCCATCAAAGACAGAGGAAATAAGATCGTGCACACTCTTGCGCTCTACCACAGTTTCTGGCGCAACGATATAATCACCTATTGGAAGATTTCTAAGTTCTATCTTCACTCCAACCGCTCTTAATAGATCAGGGATTCCACTTTTTCTCTCTCTTTCATCTATTATCATACGCAGCTCGTCTATCTTCATCAGATCAGATTCGTATGAGTTTGTTAATATTTTATTTGGGTGTGCTTGTCTTTTGCTGGCTTGCTTCAGTAGTACCACGAAGCATCTCTTTTATCTTAGTCTCTACCTCAGTCAAGTTCTGTTTTACCCTCTCTTCCTGTTTTGATAATACGGTCATACGAGTGTTAGAAAGCTCCTTTTTTTCTTCCAGTTCTGCGATTAGATTTTGTCTTGTTGATTTTATAAGTATGGAACCTGCGTTTTTAAAGACAGTATCATTGTCGCTGGCCTTTTTGAGCACCTCAAGTGCCCTTTCTGCCTCAAGTTGTTCCATCTCAATGTGTTGCTTTTGTCCTATTATTGACTGAAGATTTTGTTGTAGTTGTTGAAGTCTTGCAATTTGTTCTTGTAACCACGGAGGAATTTGCTGGCCACTTGAGGACATGCTAGATTCACAAGTTGTTTTGCTTATATTTTTACCGATTCGAGAGAATCATGACTTGTTTGCACAAGGCGTAAGGTCGAGTTCAAGTTTGCACGCAGATGTGAAAGTTCCTGTGCATCAATTTGTATTGTGATTTCTTTATCAAGGAAAAATTTGGTTTTTGTTGGATTTTCAGAATAGAACTTGTTGTCAGTTTGAAGTGATTCAAATATTGATTTTGTTTTTTCTTGAGCAGAAATTTTTATTTGCGCGCTATATCTTGACGTCATATGCCAGTCCAGCTATTTTGAATCCACACTTTTTACAGGTCCAGATTCCTACTGCCTCTCTTCTAAAGCTACTTGAACCACACTCACTGCACTTTCGCTTTGCTTTTAAAATTCGATGAATCGCGGTGTATTTTTTGCGCGGTTTGAGACCATACTTTGCTCCAAGTCCTTTCAATGATGCGCTCCTACTTTTTACCATGTTACATTAGCTGCTCAAGTTGCTTCCTTATTTTTGTTCCCACAGAAAGCGCAATTTCAGAGCATTTGAAAAGTTGTTCAACCGTAAAACCATCGCTACCTCCTTTTTGTATGGCACATATGTTGCCTTCTGAATTGGTTGTTATTGTTATTCTAGCGTCCATACATGCTTCCTCATCTGCAGTTGGATCAACTATAATATGATCTCCTATTCGTGCCATTGTAACAGAAACAGGAATTGTTTTTACGGGTGGTTTTGAACTTTCACCTTCTACAAGCACTGGAGTTTCGTCTTTGATTTCATATTTTGGAACAGTACATGACAAAAGTGCAGCTACAGACGCATAAGAACATGCATCAAAGAGATTTCCATCCGTGTTTATGACGCTACAATCGACAAAAATTCCTATAACAGATACATCTTTTATCAGAACGAGTTGTTTTAGATCAAGCATTTCAGTTTCTCTTATTCCTCGGTCTACCACTCTTGCTATTTCGATAACTTCTTCAGTAGGGGGACCAGGTTCAGCACTTGGATCTGCTAACGGTAGAATTTCTGCAGTACAAATCAATATTCCCTTGTCACCAAGGTCTGGGAATGGTTTGTCAAGTTGTATCTTTACTCCGGTAAATATCTCTGTGTTTCCAAGTCTTACTCTTGCAGAACCATTTGCCTTTGGAATTACTCCGGTCTCAATTGAAAGCGGTCGCTGATCATATAATCCTCTACCATCAAGTCTTTTACCTTTATTTAGAAGATCTAAAATTTGTTCTCTTTTTAGCTGTTCGATTATAATTGAACCGCCCATTATTGCTGATCCCCATTTCCAAAGTATTTTTCCATTAGAGCCTTTTTTTGGATTTCATAAACTTGTTTGCAACCACCTATTGCAGTCTCAAGACATTTTTTATATTCTGTAGGCGTAAGGATTCCATCAAGCTGCATGAGGGTAATTTTACCAAGATTTGGCATGTATGCAACTGGCATATCTGCTTGTCCCTCCTTGTCTTCTTCGTCATTTACGTCTAAAACAATCTGATCAGCTACTTTTCCAGCTGCACAAGCCGCAACCATATCTCTCATTGGGATTCCTGCATCTGCCAGCGCTACTGATGCAGCGTCAAGTGCAGCGCACCTCGAACCACCATCAGCTTGTAGTATTTCAATAAAAACATCAGTTACAGTTCGTGGATAGTCTTTGAGTATTACAGCTGGTTGCAATGCCTCTTTGATAACTTTAGATATTTCGATTTCTCGTCTGGAGGGGGCTGGATTCTTTCTTTCTGTCACAGAAAATGGAGACATGTGATATCTGCATCGTAAAATTCCAGAATCTTGGTCTGCCATGTGCTTTGGGTGCACGTCACGTGGCCCGAAGACTCCAGCAAGAATTTTATTTTTCCCAAATTCTATATACGCAGAGCCATCTGCGTTTTTTAGAACTCCCACCTTTATGGAAATGTTTCTTATTTGATCTATCCTTCTTCCGTCACATCTAATTCCATTTTCATTCATTAATTGTGTCATTATTTTCACCAAGTTCTACCCCAAGCATGGATTTGACTCTTTCAGTCAGATTCGGTATGTGCGCTTGGGCATCAACCATTTTCACTGCTTCTATTGCCTTTAATAATCCAACTGGATCTTCGCAAGAAACAACAATCCATCCGTTTTGACCAATTGTAATCATGGCCTGTGTGGCCGTCTCAATTGTTTGTATCATAGAACCACGCTTTCCAATCAGACGTGGAACCTTGCTTGGGGCAATCTTTATCAGCTCTCCAGATTCGATCTTTCCCAGATCTCTGTCTTGTATTGTAAGAAGCGGATCTCTGGACCTATCAAAATTGGCAATTCTTGCTGCAACTAGGTCTCCTTTGCCAAGCCTTGCTTTCAGTTCATCTTTTGTGGGGGAATAGTCTCGTCCAAAGACATCCTGAGCTGGCAAAAACCCTACAAAACAGGAATTAATATCAAACTCCCATGAAAGTGAAGAATGTCCTATTACTTTTCCTATAACCAAGTCATTATTTTTTGGCATGTACATTCCAGAAAGTGGGATAACCCTAACAGTATTATCATAAATTTCAGATATGCCTACGCTGGTTGAGATTATCTTGTCGCCTGTCTGATAGACATTTTGTTCAGGTCTGTATGGACCAGTTGTTATTACATCGCCAGGAATTACATATCGTCGTTTTGTAGTTTCCATCATTTAGCTACCTCAACTGAAGCAGAACCCTTCGTTACTGATCCCAATCTATCTATCACATTTGCTCTTGCTGTAGCCGGTATATCTAGTATTACTTTGAGAGAACCATTTGCTTGCCATTCTTCTTTTTTTAAAGTTCCTACAGATTTTAAAACCGCATAAGACTGTGCAGCAAACTGAGCTGGTACCATAATTTCAAGCAGCATGTTTTCTGATTTTAATGGAATAATAGATCGAATCTGTTCAACTATTTCCTTTGTTTGTTCATCAGTATTTTTGAAAGGATCAATTGAAACCCGTGCATCATCCATAGCTTGTTCTATTCTAAGTGGCGGATGTGGAAGATGGGATCTAGGATCTACGTAGGTTTTTGCAATAAATTCGACAATTTGTTTACGCTTTTCTGAGACCATCTTTCGCCTTTGATCTGTTGTTAGGTTAAGGTCACCTTTTTGAAGAATCGACGTTGCAATTGTGGCATTGTCTGTAGTCTTGAATGCCTTCATTAGTTTTTCAGTTGATGCACGCGTACCCTTGTTAGAGTCGGAATAAATCTCATCAGATACAAGAACTGTTGATATGTCCTTTCTTTTTCCTAGTTTATATTCAAGTGCAGGATCAGGTTTTACAAGAAGTTCAAACTTTTCTCCTTCAACTACAAATCTAACAACAGTTACTTTATCAACCATAACTGTGATATCCAACTTTAGTATTTATCTATACACAAAAACTCGCTAGATTTTTATTTGGACTAAGAACTTTCCCCACTAAGATTTGGCTTCTCTAGAAATAGTTGAACAAAATGAAAAAAGGATCGTTGTAAAATTAAAAAATGTACCTCTTCAGTATGCTAATGCATTAAGAAGGGTTTGTTTTACAGGTGTGCCTGTTTTTGCAATAGATGACGTAGTAATAATTGAAAACTCATCTGTTTTAGCGGATGAAGGAATAGCGCACAGACTTGCCATGATACCTTTAAAGACAGATCTAACAAGGTTTGTAGAACCCTCAAGTTGTGATTGTCACAGCGAAGTAGGTTGCTCACACTGCAGAGTCATGCTAATGGTTGATTCTGGATCTACAGATACCACTAGAACTATTACGTCTGGAGAGCTTACCTCAGAAGATGATGTTGTAAAGCCAATCAGTGACAAGATTCCAATAGTTGAACTTGCACCTGGCCAGAAACTCAAACTTGAAGCATATGCAAGACTTGGAAGAGGTACAGAACATGCAAAATGGAATTCTGCAAATGTTTCGGTTCTAACTGAAACTAGCAGTGCAGAGGATCATCTTTTGACGGTGGAGACGACAGGTGCACTCACTCCAGCACAGATAATACTTGCGGGAGTAGATGAACTTGCAAAAAGATTAGATGGGTTTAAGCAAGTAATTGCTTCCTTATAGCTGAGCATACATTATATTTGGGTTAAAAATCGCATTATACAAATGGTTAACCAAGTGGTATTACAAACTGTAAAAGAGCTCAAGGGCGCATCGAGAAAAAATAAAGCCCAAATTTGGTCACGGCTTGCAGAATTTGCGCTAAAACCATCTTCTGCAAGAAGGATAGCCAACGTTGGTCAAATAGAGAGATTCGCCAAGGATAATGATGTAATTGTTGTACCAGGCAAAGTACTTGGAACTGGTAATATATCCCATAAAATAACGCTTTGTTCATTTTCTATTTCAAACTCAGGTGCTCAAAAAATTCTTCAAGCTGGAGGAAAGATTGTAAGCTTTACAGAACTTATCAAAAGTCATCCAACGGGAAAGGGTGTAACAATAATTGGCTAAACAACAAGCAGAAACAAAGACAGAATCAGAGCCAAATCAGACTATAATTGTAGATGGAACAAACCTGATTGCTGGAAGACTGTGTTCACATGTAGCAAAGCTCTTACTTGAAGGTAATAGGGTAGCCATAGTAAACTCAGAAAACATTATGATTAGTGGAAACAGAAAATCCATAATAGAGTTATATAGAAAATTTCTTGAAATTGCAAGCATAAACAATCCAAAGTTTGGGCCGATTCATCCAAGAAGACCTGATACAATCATCACCAAGATGGTAAGGGGCATGCTTCCAAAAACAAAAACTTCAGGACAAGATGCTTTCAAGCGATTAAGAGCCTATTTGGGTGTCCCAAACGAGCTCAAATCCTTGACAAGAACTCAGTTTGAGGATGCAAAGATCAGAAAACCTTCTCCATACTATACTAGCGTTGGAGAACTTGGAAGAATGGTAGGATGGCATGAATAATGGTAAAGATTGAGAACTATTTTGCGTCAAGAAAAACTGCGAGGGCCCATGTTCACATAACAAAAGGAGTTGGAAGAGTTAGAATAAACAATGTACCCCTCGAGATGGTTCCTCAGGAAACTGCAAGAGAAGTAATCTTTGCACCCCTTGAGATAGCAGGGGATTTGCGAGAAAAAATTGATCTTTCTGTCAGAGTAAATGGAGGGGGTTTTATGGGACAGGCATATGCAAGTGCTGTAGCAATTTCAAGAGCCATGACAGGATGGACTAAATCCAAAAAGGAACCAAAGGATCATCCTTTTACAAAAACAATGCGCGAGGATCTCAAGAAGAGACTAAATGAGTTTGACAAGCATCTCTTAAGTGGGGATGATAGACGAAAAGAACCCAAGAAGTTTGGCGGACCTGGTGCTAGAAGAAGAAAACAAAAATCATACCGTTAGGATTTGAAAGCAGTAATTTTAGCCGGTGGACGTGGAACAAGAGGCAAACCATTCACCGACTATTTTCCAAAAGCAATGATTCCAATAGATGGGAAACCCCTCATAGAATACGTTGTAAAATATGTATCCTCGTTTGGTTTTATTGATGAGATAATTATACTTGCAGACTACAGAGGCTTAGGAGGGCAGATAGAAAGATATTTTGAAAACAGATCTACAATTAGCAAAAAAAGATTCAGATTTGTACAGGATTCTAACGGTGGAACAGCTGGTGATCTCGTACATGTCAGTGATCATCTATACAAAAATTCTGAGTTTCTTTTATGGTTTGTAGATAATTTTGGTGCCATTGATCTTGCAAAGATGTACAGATTTTTCAAAATGAAAAAAAGCCTTGCATGTGTTGCGACAAGAAAATACAGGAAGGAAGAAACAGGTTATGCAGTAGTAGAAGATGGAATAGTCATGAAATTTAAAGAAAAGCCTCTGGCCAAACTACAGATGGCAGAATGTCTTGGTGTATACATATTAGATACAAAAATTTTGAAAACAATCAAATCTAAAAAAGAAAAAAGAAAAAACATCAATCTGTCATTTGACGTCTTAGAAGAGATTTCAAAGAAAAAGGTGATAAGCTCTTTTGATATTGGTAAGACTCCTTGGATTGATGTTGATTCACCAATAAGAATAGAACGAAATCAAGTATTGATTAAAGAAATAATCAAAAAGATGAAAATCTAGTGCTTAGCCATACGATGTAAGATTTTTTCGTATTGAGAGATTTTGTCCTCATATTGTAAAGTGATGGCTATATCATCAAGTCCCTCAAGAAGAGTTTTTTTCCTATGACTGTCTATCTCAAAAGATATCGTCATATCACTTGTAGTGATTGTCTGGTTTTCTAAGTTGACTTCGATTTCAGATGCAGTGTTGAATAACATGTCTATTTTTTGATTGTCAATCTTTATCGGTAAGATTCCATTTTTGAAGCAGTTATTGTAAAAAATGTCTGCAAAAGATGGAGCTATAACTACCACAAATCCATAATCAAGCAGAGCCCAAACCGCATGTTCTCTACTTGAACCACAGCCAAAGTTGTCTCTAGTTAAAAGTATTCTAGAACCAAGGTACTTTGGGTTGTTTAAAACAAAGTCTTCTCTGGGCTTGCCGCCTTTTTCAAGCCTCCAGTCATAAAAAAGATACTGACCAAAACCTGTCTTTTGAACCAATTTTAAGAACTGTTTTGGAATTATTTGATCAGTATCTACATTTACTTTGTCAAGTGGTGTAGCAATGCTTTTGACTATTTTAAATCGCTCCATAACCTAGTTCAAATCCAGTTTTCTTACATCTACAAAGTGTCCCTCAAGTGCAGCTGCTGCTGCCATTACAGGACTAACAAGATGGGTTCTTCCACCAGCTCCCTGCCTTCCTTCAAAGTTTCTGTTCGAGGTACTTGCACATCTTTCGCCCGCATCCAAAATATCTGGATTCATTCCAAGACACATGCTGCATCCTGATTCACGCCACTCAAAATTTGCCTCCTTGAAAATTTTGTCTAATCCCAATTCCTCGGCTTGTCTTTTAACAAGTTGAGAACCTGGAACAACCATGGCTCTTACTTTTGGTGAAACCTTCCTTCCTTTTATTACTCTGGATGCTTCAATCAGATCTTCTAATCTGGAATTTGTACAGGAACCTATGAAAACACGATCAAGTGTGATGTCTGTTATAGGTGTGCCTGGCCTGAGACCCATGTATTGCAGAGCTTTTATGGTAGCTTTTTCCTCATCAGGGTTTCCTTTTGCATATTCTTCTGGAAATGGAACAGTACCTGTTACGTCAGTTGTCATTGCAGGGTTTGTTCCCCAGCTTACCTGTGGAGCTATTCTATCTACATATATTGTAAAGCTTTTATCAAAATATGCGCCTGCGTCGCTTTTGAGATTTTCTCTCCAATAATCAACCCACTCATCATAGTTTTTTGGAACATATCTTCTTCCTTTGAGATATTCAAATGTTTTTTCGTCAGCGGCTACAAGTCCTGCTCGTGCACCCCCTTCAATAGACATGTTGCAGATAGTCATCCTCTGTTCCATAGTAAGAGATGAGATAACCTCGCCACGATATTCAATTACCGTGCCAGCTCCCCCTGCTGTCCCTATCTGCTTGATTATAGAAAGTATGATATCTTTTGCAGTAACTGCGTGAGGATCTTTCCTTTTTCCTTCTACTCTAATTTCAAAAGTTTTTGGCTTGTCCATCCAGATGCATTGAGTTGCCAAGACATGTTCTACATCGCTTGTACCTATTCCAAAAGCTAGAGCGCCAAATGCACCGTGTGTTGATGTGTGGCTATCACCGCAAACAATTGTAGTTCCAGGCAGTGTTATTCCTAATTCAGGACCTATGACGTGTACTATTCCTTGATTTGGATTATGTAGATCAAATAACTGAATTCCGAACTCTTTACAGTTTTTTTCCAATACTTGAATCTGTTTTGCTGAAATTTGATCTATAATTGGCAATGATCTATCATTTGTTGGAACATTGTGATCCATCGTTGCAAATGTGAGATCTGGTCTTCGTACTTTTCTTTTGTTCATACGTAGTCCATTAAATGCTTGTGGAGATGTAACTTCATGAACCAGGTGCCTATCGACATAGAGTAGCAATGGACCATCTTTTTGTTCTACTACAACATGAGAGTCCCAGATTTTCTCAAATAGCGTTTTTGGCATTATTGGATTCTTAGAAGATGGAAGATATAATGGTATAAATGAAAAAGTGGGTGAGTTGTTAGATTCGAGTTATTTGGTAATCTATGGTTTGTAATTAAAGAGTCCGCCAGCAGCAATTATTTTCCCGATTAGTTCTGGAAAAGGTTTCATGGAATAAATCTGATTTTTGGTGAGATTTTTTATCTCATTTTTTTTAGTTTCAATTTCCAGCACATCACCCTCTGAGATACTTTTGTATGCATTTTCATCTATTTCTATTGGCAACAAAAATGCACCATCTACTGCATTTCTATAAAATATTCTGGCAAATGATAAAGCTATAACAGCCTTTATTCCTGAATATGCCAAGGCAATAGGCGCATGTTCTCTTGATGAGCCACATCCAAAATTACGACCTGCTACAATGAAATCTCCTTCCTTTACTTTAGAATGAAAGGTTTTGTCAAGACCTTCCATGGCGTGTTTTGCAAGTTCGTTGTAGTCATGGATCTTAAGATATGGACCTGGCAGAATTACATCTGTGTCTATGTTATCTTTTTCGTATTTTATTACAGAGCCTTTCATTTCAGATCCCTTGGGTCTGTTATTTTTCCAGTAACAGCTGAAGCTGCTACAACAAGTGGTGAAGCAAGATATGTTTGTGATTCTACGTGTCCCATCCTTCCTGGAAAGTTTCTGTTTGTAGTGCTGATACAGACTTCGTCTTTTGCAAGTACTCCCATGTGTGCACCACAGCAGGCTCCACAAGTAGGTGGTCCCACAACAACTCCTGCGTCCATGAAAATTTTGAGCAATCCTTCGTCCATGGCCCTTTTGAAGATAGAGATGGCAGCTGGTAAAACTTCAGTTCTTATCTTTACTTTTCTGCCTTTGAGGATCTTTGCCACGGCTTGTAAATCCTCAAACTTTGCTCCGGTACAAGAACCGATATATGCTTTGTCTAGCTCTACCGTAGATAAGTCGCGAGCTGCTTCAATATTTTCAGGTGAATATGGTTTTGCAACAAAAGGTTCTAGTTCAGATGCTTCATACTCGTATACTTTGCTATATTCTGCGTCTGGATCTCCGTGGACCTCAGTATAGTTTGTTTTGCCACGTGCAGCTAGATAATCTCTTATTTTCTGGTCTGGTTCTATAATACCGCTCTTTGCTCCCGCTTCTGTTGTCATATTTGTTAAGGTAAGGCGTTCCTCAACTGACATTTCTGAAATGCCGTTGCCACCAAATTGCATTGTTTTATAAGCTGCACCATCGGTGCCTATATCACCAATTATTTTCAAAATAAAGTCTTTTGCCATTACATGGTTTGGAAGCTTGCCGTTTAGCTTAAAGTATAAGGTTTCTGGAACTTTGAACCAAATCTTTCCGTTTAAAAGAACGTACGCTACATCAGTATGACCAAGACCTACAGCAAAAGCTCCAAGTGCACCTGTGGTGTTTGTGTGTGAGTCACCCCCGACATAAACTTCGCCTGGTAGAACCATTGCTTCTTCATGTGACAAAGTGTGACATATCCCGTACTGGCCCATGCCGTACTTGAAGTGTTTTTCTATTCCAAACTGCTTTGTAAAGTCTGAGAGCATGACTATGTTTTGTGCTGAAATCTTATCTGCAGAAGGAACAAAATGATCTTCGGCTACCCACACCTTTGATGGATCCCAGAGTCGCTCAATTTTCATGCCCTGTTTCTTTAGTTTTTCAAATACAGCTATTACACCAGGACCTGAGACATCGTGAATCATCACCTTATCTACATTTACAAAAACTACATCGTCTGGAGCAAGTCGCGTCTTTCCTGACGCTCTAGCAAGTATCTTTTCTGTTATATTCATTACCATTTGACAGAAAGCGGCTGTTTTTTAAATTAAAAGGTTTGCAGAAGGCTAAAAAGTAGAGAGTTCAATTTTGTCCATATGTCTGTTACAGTATTTCCTCTCAAATCAGATCTAAAAACAATGGAGTTTGATCTTTATGAAACTTTGATTGATTCTCTCAAAAGATCCGAAATCACATTGGAAAATGGAGATGTTCTTGTTATTTCAAGTAAGTATGTTGCAAATTCACAGGGAAGGTTAATTGATTATGAGTATGTGATTCCATCTGCCGAATCTAAATCTCTAGCCACAAAATTTCATCTAAATCCAAAGATTGCTGAAGTGATTTTAAGAGAGTCTGATACTATTTTTGGCGGAGTTCCTGGTTTTGTGATTACATCAGCTGACAAGATTTTAGCTCCAAATGCAGGAATTGATAAATCAAATGCACAAAAAGGAAAACTGATTCTGTATCCTACAGATGCCTATCTCGTAGCAGAACAACTTAGACGCAAGTTTTTCTTAAATTTCCAAATTCATGTTGGCATAATAATAATAGACAGCAGACTAATGCCAGCTAGAGTAGGGACAATGGGAGTCGCTTTAGCTTGTGCTGGTATTGAACCGCTGTCAGACATACGAGGTCAAAAAGACTTGCATGGAAATCCACTTAAGGTTACTTTTCAAGCAGTAGCTGACAATCTTGCATCAATAGCAAACCTCAAGATGGGAGAGGGCTCAGACAGCACACCTTTTGCAGTAATAAAGAATGCTGGAGTAAGGATTACTGACAGAAAAATAAGCAAGCACGAGATGGCGATCTCCCATGATCAGTGTGTCTATGTTCGTGGACTTAGGGCAACTATGTAAGACACTCAGGGTTTTAATATAGCTAAATTAGACCGCAAGCTATGGTAGAGTTCCTAACTAGGTATCCAAAAACGATATCCTTCCTTGATGGGGTGCGAGAGAAGATTAGTGTTGATAAAAATGGTGTTGAACAGCTTACTATCGTGGTCAGAAAAAACGTAGATGAACTTTTAAAGATATTTTCAAAGGAGGGCTTCACTAGAATAAAATTTGAACACAAGCAACCTTTGCAAATAGGAAATGGTCTTTCTTTAAAACTGAAAAAACCGTGGGAAATGCACATAAGACTTCTTGAGATGAAAAAGGGATTAGTTGCCATACAGGCAGAAGTTGAAGTCTCAAGGGACTATTTACAGCATCTTTTCTGTCAGAGAACTCCTGTATTTTACGAAGTAGTATCACTTCTAAAAAAGCATCAAGTAGAGTACAAGGTTTGGAATGAAAGGATAAGGAAGTATGTACATACGGTCTTTGACAATTACAAAGTTCAGCTTGCAACTCCAAAGTTTCCCGTGTTTGCATGGAAACCTATGATATTTGTGATAGGAACTGTTGGGTCGTTTTATCTCTGGAAATACTTGCTAACAATTTAGAACCTTTAATTAGATTTTTTTAGTATTAAAAACGATGAGCCAAGACGCTCTTGTAGCATCCCTCAAATATTATGGAGTTTCTCCATGGGAGCTAGAAGTTCTTTATGGATTGCTGAATGGCATGTTCAAAGTAGAACAAAATCCAGATGCTGAACAAGACGAAGATTATTCTACTATGGTTGAGGTTTCTTTCCCACTTGAGTTCAGCGAGGAATTTTTCAAGTGGTTTGGAGTTGTAAGATGGGACAAAGTCAAAGCAATATTAAAAGAAATGAAAAGACGCAGGGGGGGCGGCAAGACTATGAAAACATACATACGCTTTGCTGGAAATCCAAACGTTAAGTTTATTGTAGATCTTGATGACCACAACTGGTTTAACATTGCTATAGAAAAAATTGATTTCATCTTAGAGTTGCTTCAGTATCATTTAGATCCACAAAAGACTCCACAAAATGTTACTGATGTTGTTTACGAGTTTGATACTGCCACAGGCAGGTGGCACTTACACACAGCCTTTTCTCATAATACCAAATATGTTTTTTCGAAAAATGAGTGGAAGATTATCACTTAAGTTCCTTTTCTAATGGTTCTAAAAGTGTGTGTAGTTCTTTGTATTTTTTTTCTATAAAATCAAGAGATTCTTCTAGTTTTTTTGATTTGCCATATTTGTATCTGATAAGCTCCCGGTGTCGCCAAAAGTTTTTTCCTTCTCCAACCGAAATTGTACTGAAATAATCTGGTCCCTTTATGCTATCTGGAATTTTTATGCTGTATGGAAAAAGAAATTCCGCCATAAACCATTCATCACCATCTGGATAATCTCCACCTGTGTCTATATCAAAAAAGAGATGTAAGAGATTTGATTGCATTAGACCATCATCTTGAATTGACGGGTGTTTTACGTTTGATTTTTTAAAATCAAGGTTCAAGAGACTGGGCTCAAAGTAGCCCTTGATTATGGATTTACGAAAGATTTTGTTTACTTCTGACAGATTCAATGATAAAATAATCTTCCACCCAGCCTGCTAATAACTCATTTCGTGGTAGCCTATGACGTATACCATAACTCTCATGGGAGAATTTGCGTTAATGAATGATGAAGTGATTTATCTAGACTTCAAGGGAATCTAAGATCTTCGAGATGTCAGTGATTGGTTTTACACCAGATGAAATTGTTTGCAATGCAGGTGGATTTTCTAGATAGTTTGGAATTCTATCGGCAATTCTTTCTCCGTATGAAGCAACAAGCTCGTTTTGATAGAATATGCCAGTAGGAATAGTAGCGTCCCACTCGTTTGATTTTATAAGTGCCTGTGTTAGTTTTTCGTTAACCTCCTCTACAGAACCATAATGGACTACTGGATCGTATCCTGTCTCTTCAAGTTTGTAGATTCGCGGTTTTGACTTTCTTGTAGCTTCATCAATGTTGTCCATACCAGCAAACCAGTCCCTCGTATTGATGTCGTTATATGTTGGACATGGTTGCAGAACATCCAAAAAAGCAAGACCTTTGTGTTTGATTGCAGCTATAATCAGATCTTTGAGCTGCCTTACATCATATGAATAACCCCTTCCAACAAATGTAAAACCACTTGCAATTGCTAATCCAATTGGATTAACAGACTGGTTTACGTTTGGATTTGGTAGTGATTTTGTTTTCAATCCAAGCTTGAGAGTTGGAGATGCTTGTCCCTTTGTCAGTCCATATACCGCATTATTAAATACGATGTAGGTCATGTCTACGTTTCGTCTACCTGCAGCAACAAAATGTCCTGCACCTATTCCCAGACCATCTCCATCACCACCAGCTACTACAATAGTCATCTCAGGATTTGCAAGCTTTGCACCTTGTGCAAATGTTAGGACCCGGCCGTGCAAGGTATGTACTCCAAATACATTTACAAAGTGTGATGTCTTGCCAGAACATCCAATTCCAGAAAAAATTGCCGCTTTGTGTCTTGGGATCTTCATTTCTGCCAGTGTCATTTGTATTGCGTTTACGATTCCAAAGTCTCCACATCCTGGACACCAATCGTTGTGGACTTCGGTTTTGTAATCCGCTAATTTAGGCTCCAAATGTCAACACCTGCCTTTTTTCTGCTTTATTTTCAAGAATGCGTTTAAGCGAATCATGAATTTCTGTACTTGTCATAGGCCTGCCTGTATATTTCAAAATGTAGTAGTCTACTTTATTGTTCAAATGTTCGTTTAGTAGAGAGCCAAGCTGGGCAGATTGATTTGCTTCTATGTCAATGATAGTTTTTGTTCCTTTAAGCAATGATTTGATATAATCTGCAGGAAAAGGTTGCAAGAGTTTTATCTGAATGAATCCTACAGCAAATCCTTCTTTTTTTAGCATATCAAGCGCATCAAGAATTGGACCCTTAGTTGAACCCCAGCTTACTACACAAAACTCTGGTGCACCAAAGCTTACAGCTTGATCTTCCTTTGGTACTGTTTTTATAACAAGATCAAGCTTTGAAGCTCGCTTGTCCATCTTTTGAACTCGGTTTATTGGGTCTTCTGAGATATGACCCTCGTCATCACTTTCATCACCAGTGTTCCAGAATATGCCATTTTCAAGTCCTAACTTTGAGCGAGGAGATATACCATCTTCTGTAAACGCAAATCTCTTGTAACCATCTTTTTCTATTTTTTCAAGCAGCTTACCTCTTTCTATTGTTATTAAAGTTGGATCAAACCTTTTGCAGGTTGCTACTGTACTTGCAAGAAATTTGTCCATCATGTGTATTACTGGCATCTGAAAAATTTCTGAAAAATTGAAGCATTTCGCAGTGTCATAGAAGCTTTCCTCTATGTCACCTGAAGCATATACAATCCTTGGAAAATCGCCATGTCCGGCATGTATTGCAAACATCAAGTCATCTTGACCATGTCTTGTTGGAAGACCTGTTGATGGTCCGCTTCTTTGGTATAGTGTAACTACAATGGGTACTTCATTTATTCCTGCCCATCCAAGAGATTCTGCCATAAGAGAAAATCCTGGTCCCGATGTACTTGTTGCAGATCTTGCTCCTGTAAGTGATGCGCCTATTATCATGCCAATTGCAGAGATCTCATCTTCGGTTTGTACTACAAGCGTAGATCCAGGACGGTTATTTTCTACCTCAAAGACTTCGTTTGATTCCAAAAAAACACTCTCATCAGAAGCTGGTGTAATAGGATAATAAGATTGAAATCTGCATCCACAGGCCATCTTGCCAAGAGCTGTTGCTTGATGACCCTGAACGAGAATTGTGTGGGGTTCTTTTTGAATAGATGGAAGTGAATGCTTAATTTTTGGGAACTTGGCTGTTGCTAAATTGTATGCATAGTTTGCTGCCTGCTTATTCATTTCAGCTATTCGTAGCTTTGCAAAAAACACTGACTCAACTGATTTCAAAAGAGTTGCGGGGGACAGTCCCAAAAGCCCAATTGAGACAGAAACTGATATGACGTTTAGCATTCTAAACATGCTTCGTACCTTTGGATCCTGCATCTCTTCTGCTAAATCAGACAGAATGCCTTTGAATGAGATAGGATAAAGTTGAATCCCTTTCTCCTTACATACCTCTAACAATCCTTGTACTGAAAATTCCTTGTTTTTAGAAGAAAGAAGATTGGTCAACCTAGACTTGAATGGTTCATCTAATGTAGGTACATCGTCAACTTTAGTTTGTGCAAGATCAGAATCATAGATTATTGCTCCATCATCATAGACATCATTTGCATGCCTAAATATGGTCTCAGCATCAAATGCTGCAAGGACTGTTATGCCCTTGATGTTTGAGCGGATCTTTTTGTCAGATACACGGACTGCAAAATAGCTGTGTTCTCCTTTTATGTTAGAGTAAAATTCTCGTTTTCCAAATATCTGTAATCCATTTCCTGCACAAGTGCTAGCAAAAATGTTTGCAGCTGTTTCTACACCGCTTCCTTGAGGACCACCGATAACCCACGTTATGTCAGTTGATTGCACATGCAATCTGAGTTTTGATCAAATATTAACAATACGGTACAGTTAACCGCCAGTAGCTGCGTCAAAAAGTGCGCACTCACATTTGTCACGTTCTCCACAAAAAGGGCAAACACAAATACATTTCTCTAGAGGGTTTCCGCATTGTACGCACAAGGCAAACTCTTCGTCTGAATTCAAATTGTTACTTATTATAACAAAATATTATAAATGCTTTTTAGGGTGAAATTAGCCGAACAAGCTTAAAACTTGTATATTGTTGAGAAAATATGAAGTTGAAGATCTTACTTACAAGAAAATTGCATGATTTTGCGATTAAAGAACTCAAGAAAAGATATGATGTTGAAATAAACCAAGGAGAGATTCCCATGCCAAAGAAAAAACTCGTCTCAAAAATCAGAGACAAACATGGTCTTATCTGCTTTCCTTATGATACAATAGATAAGGAAGTAATTAATGCCGCAAAGCACCTTAAGGCAATTAGTACCTTTAGTGTAGGATATGACCAGATAGATATCAAGCATGCAACAAAAAAAGGAATTGTTGTAAGTTATACGCCTGAGGTTTTAACAAGAGCAACAGCTGATCTTACGATGGCACTAATACTTTCTCTCCTAAGAAGAATAGTAGAAGGTGATAGAGTGATTCGTAATAATAGATGGAATGTGATTTTTGGTGCATATGATTTTCTTGGAACTGA
>JBOGRG010000037.1:0-17259 GCA_050749365.1 Nitrosopumilaceae archaeon | reverse complement strand
ATTTCAGAGAAATTCCAATTCCGACTGAACAATCTTTTGTGCAATTCATCACTTCTGATGACAATGGAAATATTTGGATGGTGGAACAACGAGGTAAAAAACTTGGAATGATTTCAATCACTGAGATCCCAAGACAGAGTGTATCATTAGAAGGTGGGAAATTTGAGATAAAGTATGCAGAACTTGTATCGCCGTTGATTGGTGCTGGCATTGTTGCAACATCGTTATTCTTTGTAAAAAGCGTTAAAGATAAAAGAAGAATCGATAATTTAGTGAACTAATACAAATGAATTTTCTCCAACTCTTTATGTAGATTGTATGCTCAAGACTTTTGTTTTATTTTTGATCAGTCCACCTGATTTGATTGTAAGTGAAACAGCAAAGATTGCTATTGCAATAAGTACAATCATCCCACCTGGTGCTATATTGAATATATAAGATGTTAGTATGCCTGCCACTACAGAGAAAACTGCAAAAATCATAGAAAGTATAGCGGTTTGCTTGAAGCCACGTGAAAACATCATTGCTGTCACATTTGGTATCACAATAAGTGATGAGATAAGCAAAATTCCTACAAGCTGCATTGAGCTAACTACTGTTATTCCAGCAATTGCAACAAGTAGATAGTTTAGCTTTTCAACTGGAATGCCGCTAACCTTAGCCTGTTCTTCATTAAAGGTAGTATAGACTAGCTGTCTGTATAACAATAAGATAACAATTAGAATTGAACCAGCAAGTCCTAAGATCAAAATTGTGTTTTCCAAGCTAACAAGCAAAATACTTCCAAAAAGAAAGCTAAAGATATCTACGGTAAATCCACCAGCCAAGCTAATAAGAACAACTCCCATGGCAAGACCAGATGAAAGCAAAATTGCTACAGTGGCGTCTCCTGAAATCTGGAACTTTTGTCTGATCCTTGTTAGACCAAGTGCGCTTGATATTGAAACTGCAAAGGCAACCCACATTGGATAAATCCCAAGAAATAGTCCTGCAGCTATTCCTCCAAATGCAGCATGTGCAAGTGCATCTCCAAAAAGTGAGTACCGTCTTAGAACTAGAAAAAGGCCTACAACTGAACACATAAGAGCTATAGCTATGCCTGAGATAAGCGCCCGTTGCATGAAGCCGAAAGAAAGAATCTCAAATGCCATTCTAATCCTCATGGTGATGCATGTGCATCTGCATTGAAGATTCTGAGTACATCTTGAACAGATCTTCGTTGTGGAAGAACTCTTCTGATATTCCATGGAAGAAGAGTGTTCTATTAAGACAGGCTACTTTAGTTGCAAGCTTGGCTACTGCATCCAGATCATGTGAAGACCAGATTATTGTGATATTTTCTTTCTGATTTAGATCATGTAGAATCTGGTAGAACAGTTCCTTGCTTTGTGAGTCGATACCAGTGACAGGCTCATCTAGGATAAGAATTTGTGGATTATTTACAAGAGCTTTTGCAATAAAAATACGTTGTTGTTGTCCTCCAGATAGATCACCTATCCTTCTGTGACTTAGCTCATGAAGCCAAACAGTTTGAAGAGCCTTGTCTATCTTGTCACTCTTATGGTCTTTTGTCAGACCCATTCCTACTACTTCTGATATGGTAGCTGGAAAATTCTTTTCAAAGACAGGCTTCTGCGGTACATATCCTATCTGGCTAAGATATTGCTTTGATTTCTTTATGCTTGTTCCAAAAAACCTAATTTCTCCTTTATAGTTGTTCAAAAGACCAAGCATGCAGCTAAAAAGTGTGGTTTTTCCTGCGCCATTTGGACCTATTATCCCCAAAAAATCCTTTGATTCTACTGAAAAGTTTACTCTGTCTAGTGCCAAAATTCCCTCATAGTCTACCGTGAGATTTCCAATCTCTACTAATTTCATGAGCACAGCTCCTCTTTTAGATTTAACAGGTTTTGTTCCATTTTCTTGATATAGTCTGAGTTATTATCAGCTATTTCTATAGGACTTAAAACCAACACTTGTCCGCCTATCTCATCAGCGATGACTTCAGATATTCTTGGATTTACTGACTCTTCAGTGTAAATGATATGTAATCCCAAATTTTGGGCGTTTTGAATAATTTTTTGTAGAGTTACTGCAGTTGGTTCCGCATTTGCATCAACTCCAACTATCGTATACTGATTTAGATCATACTCATTTGCAAAATAAGAAAAAGCATCATGAAAGGCAATAAAGTCTTTTTTGTCGCAGGTTGAAAGCTCTGTTCTAATTTTGTTGTCAAGTAAATCTAATTTTAGATTATATACATCAACATTTTTTTGATAATAATTTGCATTTTCAGGATCAAGCTCTATCAATCCATTTGCCATGTTTTGTACTTGTTTTTTAGCTAAAACTGGATTAAGCCAAATATGTGGATCTTTGTTAGATTTATCACGCTCTCCATCTTCGTTTTCGTGATGAATTTGAGAACCTTCCAATAATTCTATCCCTTTACTTGTATCTACAATGAAGACATTTGGATTACTAGTAACAAAATCATCAAGCCATGTTTCAAAGCCTGCACCATTGATTACAATCATATCTGCGTCTTGCATTTTTTGAAGATCTTGAATTGTTGGTTCCCAGTCGTGTGGTTCGATTCCAGCTGGTACAATTATGGAAACATCGATTCTTTCACCGCCAATCGCTTTTGTAAATTCGTAAAGTGGATAAAACGAAACAAGAACTTTCATTTGTCGCACTTCAGCTAAACTTGCTGCCTTACTCTGATCGGAAGACCAAAGTGCAAATGCAGAAAGTGGAATTATTATGGAAATAGCTAGGATTGCAGCTCTTGTATCACTATTCATGTGTTCAATTCAGATATGTTATTAATAAATCTAAGAAAAATTAATAACAATTACTGCTAAATTTATAATATACTTAATAATATTCTAGGTATGCCGATTGTATCCATATCACTAAACGATGAGATTCTTTCAGAGATTGACAAGATGAAAAAATCCATGGGATTTTCTGGAAGGTCTGAAATTATACGAGCAGGAATTAGGAATCTAATTTCAGAAGAGAAACAGAGAAACAGTCTTTCTGGTTTGATTCATGCAATATTGATGGTTGTTCATGATGAAGAATCAGAGCAGATAGTTACAGGAATTAAACATAATTATGAGGATCTGATAGACACGCATCTTCATAGTAAGATAGATGGAAACAAATGCATGGAGCTCTTTTTGTTACATGGCCAAGCTGATAAAGTTGATGTGATGACAAAGGATTTTCAGACAAATAGAAAAATGGATCATGTCAAGCTTGTTGTAACATAACTAATATTTCAGATTAAGCTTTGGTAATAATGACAGAAATTTATATTATACAAAAAAAGGAAATTTAGTGTTGAATTATAAAATTTTGCCGTGCATTTTTGTTTTATTACTAATTCTACCCACTGTAAGTCAAGCATTTGGTCATGGGCTAAGTATAGATACTCATCCTCCCATCAATTATAAAGGAAGAGACGTTGCGGTTTCTGCAGAAATGCTTCCTCCCTTCTATGAAGAAGGAGGTATTGGTAAACAAATCAAAGTGAGAGCCTTTGATTCCAAAACGAATGAGAATATCAAAAATGTAAACTTTCTCATAGGATTAAACTACAAAGAAAAGATGATTTTTAAGGATTTTTTCTTTGTCCCCGATGGCTATCTTACAATAAAAATCAATCCGACCAATGAAGGTGATGTTAAAATTAATGGTGAAAAGGAGCCATCACTTGGAAGCTGGACTGCTACAGATACAAAGCCAATTGAATTGACAGGACCAGTCTTTAATTCTGGTGGAATATACCACGTAGAAATAGAGATTCATACAGTTGACGAAGCAGACAACGTACTTGAGGTGCCTCTAAAATATGATGCGTACCTAAGTATTGGTCAGACTAGCTATCATGATCAAAAAAGCAAAGATGGCCAAGATGTAAAGTTTAGAGTTAAATCATATTATGATACTATAACAAATTTCGAATATAATCCTAATGAAAATACAATAGCATTTGAGATGCCATTTGACTGGAGTGAGCAAAACATAAGTCAAATTCCATTTGTTCATGAAGAAATATTCTTTCCAAAAACTTTTGGAGATTTTCTTGCACCAAGCTATACAGGTCAAGTAAATGGAATTGATTTATTCAAATCATCAATTACAGTAGATGATTATTCGATAGAAGAAGGAAGAATAGTACATTTTGTGATTTTGCAAGATCACCTTAAAGTATTAAAAAATGCACAAAAAAAGGCGGATAGTCAATTACCGTCCTATATGAAATTCAAGCTTGTTGCAAGTGATCAAGTCCAGTTTCCTCTTACTGCTCTAACAAATAATCAACAATTCCAAATTGATCTCTCATGGGATCCGATTGTTATACAACCAAGTCAGGAAACCAAGTTCATATTTACAATAAGAGATCCCAATACACTTGAAACGAAGATGCAATCTACCTATGATTTTGTCATATTACATAATGGTAAAGAAATTCACAGAGCGTCTGATAATGCCGTAGTTGGTGGAGGATTTGAAGATTTTACCTTTTCAGAAAGTCAAACCGGTCCAATTATTGTAAGATTTGAAAAGATTGCAGGTACATCAGCATCCACTGAGTTTGCCATGGTAGTAGTTCCAGAGTTTGGACCAATTGCTATTTTGGTTCTTATAGTAGCAATCAGTTTTCTTGTTGTCACTAGAATGTATCCAATTCAACTAAGAGTGCAATATTAGCCTAAAACCCGTTCTCGTTTAAAATCAGGGCAAGAAGTGCAGCACGGGTATCCTTGCCGTATTCGGCTTGCTTGAAGTATTTTGCATGCTTTGTAGAATCTACTTCTGGTGAAATCTCGTCAAGCCGTGGTAGTGGATGCATTATGATAGCATCTTCTTTCATTTTCTTTAACATATCTGGACCAATCTTGTAGCTGCCTTTTACTTTAGCATATTCTTCTGCGTCTGCAAATCTTTCTTTTTGTATTCTTGTCACATACAGAACATCAAATTCATCTAGGTTTTCTTCAAGGTCAGTTGATTCCTTGTATGACAACCGCTTTTTTATTTCATATGTAGAGTCTTCCCTGATTTTCAGAGGTTGTGGAGAGATTAAATGTACATCAACTTTATAGTTGCCAAGCGCATACAGCAAGGAATAAACTGTTCTGCCGTATTTTAGATCACCAACTATCCCTATCTTCAAGCCATCGATTTTTTTCTTCTCTTTTCTAATGGTGTAAAGATCTAGTATAGCCTGAGTCGGGTGTTCTTCTGTTCCACTTCCAGCGTTTATCATGGGTTTTGGCGATACCTCTGCTGCAAATCTGCTAGAACCATCAAGCTGATGTCGTAGTACCAGAACATCGGAGTAAAGAGACATTATCTTTACGGTATCAGCCAAGCTTTCACCTTTTTTTGCAGATGATGAGGAGGCGTCGGCTATTCCGATTGATGTGCCTCCCAATGATGCCATTGCTGCTTCAAAGCTTAGTCGTGTTCTAGTGCTTGGTTCAAAGAAGAGATATCCTAAAGTTTTTCCACGTGCAAGTTCACGTCTTTCGTTTGGATTCATCTTAATTATTTTATCGGTAGCGTCAAATATGGTGTCAAATTTTTGTCTGTCAAAATCACGTATTGAGACAATATCTTTTTGGAAAAAAGAATTGCTCATTTTCGTTCAATAATATATATGAGTACTATACAAAGTATTCCAATGTCCGAGTCCGATCTTATTGTTAGGCGAATTAAGGATGGAACGGTTATTGATCATATTGAGGCAGGTAAAGGCCTTAAGGTTCTTAACGCCCTTGAGATAGATGGGAAAGATGGCAATGTAATTACAATAGCACTAAATGTACCCAGTGCAAAGGTTGCAAAAAAAGACATCATCAAGGTTGAGAACAGATTTCTAAAAGGCGATGATACAAACAAGCTTGCACTTATTGCCCCAAAAGCCACTGTGAATATAATCAAAGATTATAAGCTGGTTGAAAAAAGACGTGTTACCCTACCAAATGAGATTGAACGAATTTTCAGATGCTCTAATCCAGAGTGTATAACAAACAGTGATGAGGACATCGAGCCAATAATGGATGTGGTGGACAAGACAGGACTTGTACTTCGATGTAGATATTGTACAAGGATTTTAGATGTAAACGAGTTAAAATATTACTAGTTTATTGAGATAAGAATGATAATATAATTTTCGTCTATTAGAATTCTCCAAAACAAATCTTACATATGCAGTTCCTATCTGCTGTGATTAAGAAATATTTAATAATTCAAGCAGTTACTGCTTCTTTCTTTGGTACTTCTAGCTGATATTGATCGTATGTAAACTGTCGCCTAGTTCCAAAAGGCTTGAATGGTCTTCCATTACCATGGTAGAATTTGGAGAAGAACTCAACGTAAATTAGTCTAGCACCTTGGATGCCAGGCTCGAAAACGCCAATTATAATATTGAAAATGTGTCCAATGAACAATATAACTACTCCAAGAATAACATATGGTATTGAATTATCCAGAACTCTTATGAAAATGTAATCAATAACATCTGCAAGTATGACTGATGCGAGCAATATTCCGATAATTCTCGTATAGGAGAGTATGTGGCTAACTATCGATGGTAACTCCATAATGGCTCTTGGACCTTCTCCATATAGCATTAAACCGATTCCTCCCAAAAGCAATCCAAAGTAACCAATTCCCTCTACATTGCGAATTGGGTTTATGGGTTCATGATGCATTAATGCTAGTCCTGTCATAACAACACCCCATCCAAATAGCAACCAACCTACTTTTCCGATTGCGTGTTTCTTTTCGCCCTCTCTCAAGTTATTGAGAATACCAAGAATCAGGCCAAATGTTACCATACCAAGGCCGATATATCCACTAATTAGCAAAAGTTTTCGAAGCCCATGAATTGGACTAAAGAATGCTCCAGCAGTAGGAAGAAGTTGCATGCCAAGTGCTGTGTTTAGATAACCAAACAAGTAGCTATTGAGATGGAATCCAAAGTACAAATCGAATGTGAATCCTAAAATAATTGCAATAATAGCACCAGGAGTCATTGCCTTCGCTAATTTTACCATCTGTCTTGGTTTCAATATTTTCAACGCAAAACTTCTCAATGGCTTTGGCATGATATTCAAATTACGCTTTCCACCCTCAATTCGTCTGATAACCCATCTACAAACAAGAAGTATTACAAGACCATAACCAGCATCACCTACCATCATCCCATAGAAGACTGGAAAGATAAGACCGAAAATCAAAGTAGGATCAAATTCTTTACCAGACGGTAGAGAATAGAATCTTATGAAGGCTTCAAAGAGTCTGAACCTTTTAGGATTCTCAAATAAAGTTGGTGGGTTTTCGTCTGTCTCTAATTCATAAATTATGGTTCCATTGCTATGCATTCGGAAAGTAGCTTTTACCTGTTCAATCTTTGATTTTGGAATCCATCCTTCCAATGCGAATGCATCATTGGTTACTCCTAGAGTATCAGCAACTTCAAGTTTTTTGTTTTCTATCTCAAGTTGTTCTTCTACACAAACTATATTTGTAAAATGCATTTTAGAAATTTCTGTAAGTTGTTGATCAATCTGTCTTAGTTTCTGAGAAAGAATGTTGAGAGTGTTTTTTTGACTTTGTATTATTTCAGCCGATTTTCCGCTAAGTTTTGGTACCGCTTCAATATTAACGCCATGTGACTGAACTATGGTAGCAAGGGCATGAGGTGGGAAATTGGGAAAAACAAGAAGAACAATATGTGTAACTTCTTTCCCCCCCTTAGAATAAAGAAAGATATCTTGTTGGTTTGCTTCTAAAGCCTTCTTAAAGGCTGGAAAATTTTCTGATGCAACACGACCAAAGTAAGAATGAGCAGATGATAACTGAAGAACTTTCAAGTCTTCAGGAAAAAATGCAAATTCCTCAACGAGTTTGATATTATTTTCCGTTTCTTTTATTTCGGTAAGTAGGCTTTCCTTTTCCCTTTCTAGAGAGGCAACTTTACTATCGATATCAATTGATTTAGCAGTTTGCATGAGTTCATCTATTGATGAAAAACGTTGAGATTGTGTAACTGGCAGGGCAGGAAGTACAGTAGTCAGCGCTCTAATTCGTAGCAGTTGATCTGAAACTTGTCTGTACAAGTCACTGTCACGCTCATTCCTTAGCATTGCGGCAACTTCTTTCGATAATGATTCCAGCTGTACAACTCCCAAGTCGTGCAAAACAGATATAACAACTTGCTTGTGTTTTCTTAAACCAAGGACTGCTACACGTGCCATTGGAACAGGCTTTAGTACCATTAATCTACACCTTTTAGCAAAATATCGATTATTTCGTGTGTAGTCTGTGCATTTACCTGTGTAGAGATGGTTTTTGCCTTGGTCTTGGCATCTTCTATAATCTTCTCTGTTTCCATTGTAGCCTTTTTTCTAGCTTGTTCAATACTTGATTCTACCAATTTTTCGCCTTCTATTTTTGATGTTGTTATTGCTTTCTCCATATCAGTTTGCAATTTCTTAATTTCTTCATCAACCATTTTTTTGTGATTTTCAATTTCTGTCTGTGCCTTTTCCTCAGCTTCTTTAATTTTCTTAAGCGAACGGACGTATTCTTCTTGTGTATTTGATATGGTCATATCCCTAAGAAATGCTTGCTCACATACAATACTACCGCTATCGTGGCAACAATGTTACCAATCTTAAATGTCCTTATTATCAAGTAAAATTTCCTTTGTTGAGAATTTACAAAATTACTCCGCAAGGATTGTTGCCTCCTTTGTAATAGATTCTTGCTCTCTTTCACCCATCTTGCGCTTTACAGTCTTTAACATAATGAATGTATCACGCTCTATTTCATCAAGTCTGAATGTAATGAATTTTATAGCCGACAGTAATCTTGGAATGAAGACGTTCTCAATTGCATTAGATTTACGTTTTGTTTTCTCTATCTCATACAGAAGTTTTCGTAAAGCGGTCTCTTTTTCTGCAACATCTAATACGATCTTATGAACCTGCTGGAATGCCTTAATTGCCTCGTTAATAGAAGTAGGAAGTTCCAATAAATGTTCTGTGAGAACTTGTTCCCTATTTCCACCTTCCAATTTTGGAATACGAACTCCCATTACGTTCTTTGGCATTATAAGTAATTTTTTCAGATGTGGGATTTTCATAGCCTCGTTTTCTAGTTGCATTTCACCAGCTAGCATCTCTGCCATTCGAATACTTTGATACCCTTTTATCAGCTCAGATTGTAAGCCGCTTCGTAATCTCGCTGAAGTTTTATTTACATTAAAAAATTCCAGAATCAATGCTTGGCGTTTAAGCTTTAAGAGTTTCAGCCCTTTTTTAGCGATAAGAATTCGTCGCTTTGTGCGTATGTATTCCAGACGTGTTGGACGTATGTTAATCGCTGACGGCATTTTCTTCTAGGCACCTTGAGCGGTTTTCTTTGCATACTTTGCTATGAATTCTGGTTTGATACGATTCATTTCTGATTCTGAAAGACCACTAAGTAGTTCCCAACCAATGTCTAGAGTCTGTTCAATAGGACGATTTTCGTCCAAGCCTTGGTTTACAAACTTTCGTTCAAAATTGCTAGCAACTTTTAGGAATTTCCTATCCAAATCACTTAGAGCTTCTTCACCTACTATAGCTGCTAATGCTCTTGCATCCTTACCTTGCGCATATGTTGCATAAAGTTGGTCTGAAAGATTTCTATGATCTTCTCTTGTTCGTCCTTTTCCAATGCCTTGGTTCATTAAACGTGAAAGACTAGTTAGAACGTCAACTGGTGGATGAATGTCTGCTCTATGTAAATCTCTACTCATCACTATCTGTCCTTCTGTAATGTAACCTGTGAGATCGGGGATTGGATGTGTAATATCATCAGCAGGCATCGTAAGAATTGGAATCTGGGTTACGGAACCTTTTCTACCCTTTATTTTTCCAGCGCGTTCATAAATTGAAGCCAAGTCTGTGTACAGGTAACCTGGGTATCCTCTTCTTCCTGGAACTTCTTCACGCGCAGCAGAAATTTCTCTTAGTGCTTCACAATAATTTGTCATGTCAGTCAATATAACAAGGACATGCATTTCACGTTCATAGGCAAGAAATTCTGCAGTGGTTAAGGCAAGTCTAGGTGTAAGTATACGTTCCATGGAAGGGTCAGATGACAGATTTAGAAACAAAACAGTTCTGCCAAGCGCGCCACTTTCTTCAAATTGTTTTACAAAGAAGTTTGCTTCTTCGCTAGTAATTCCTATTGCGGCAAATACTACAGAGAAGCTTTCCGATCCACCAAGAACTTTTGCCTGTCTGGCAATTTGTGATGCAAGCAAATTGTGTGGAAGACCAGAACCAGAAAATATTGGAAGTTTCTGACCTCTTACAAGAGTATTCATGCCGTCAATATTTGACATTCCTGTCTGGATGAATTCTGATGGTTCTTCTCTAGAATATGGATTGATGCCAGAGCCTACAAGATCAACCCTTTGTTTTGATACAATCTTTGGTCCGTTGTCTTTAGGGTTTCCTAGTCCATCAAATACTCTTCCAAGCATTTCGTCAGATACTGATAACTTTGCAGTTTCGCCAAGGAACTTTGTTGAAGTACCCGCCGTGCTCAGCCCAAGAGTTGGACCGAAGACTTGAACAACTGCTAAACCCTGTCGGGTATCAAGAACCTGTCCCTGACGTCTTTCTCCATTTACAAGTTTTATCTCAACCATTTCACCGTAGGCTGCATTATCTATCCCTTCTACAAATATCAGTGGTCCAGCAACCTTTGAGAGTGTTTTAAACGCTATTCCAGACATTTAGTTAGATACCTCTATTAACAGGCTGTTGAATTGCTGCTTCATGTTAGTCTTAATCTCCGTAAGTAATTGTTCTACTTGATCTTCGCGTGTCCATTTTATTTTTGATATCATTTTTCTTACCTCAAGTGCACCTATCTTTGATGATGGAATTCCCTTTTTTATTGCATCAGCTTCCATTCTACCGAATTCTAAAATGACAGAAAGCATCAGATACTGTTTCCTAATTGATGTATAGGTATCAACCTCATCATATGCACTTTGCTGCAGATAGTCTTCCCGTATAGAGCGAGCAGTATCCAAAACTCCTTTTTCTGGTTCTGGTAACGCATCATATCCAACTAATTGAACAATTTCCTGTAATTCTGATTCTCTCTGCAAAATTTCTAGTGCTTCTTTCCTTAGCTGGATCCATTCTTTAGATACATTAGCGTTGTACCAATCTCCCATATCATCAGCATATAGAGAGTAACTTGTTAACCAATTGATAGATGGGAAGTGCCTTCTTGAAGCTAAACTTGCATCTAGTGCCCAGAATACTCTTGTCACCCTTAACGTGTTTTGTGATACTGGTTCTGAAAAATCTCCACCAGGTGGGGATACTGCCCCTACTAAAGTTAGAGATCCTACTCGCTCTTCTGGAGAAATTACTATAGCTTTTCCTCCTCTTTCATAAAATTCTGCTAATCTTCTTCCTAGATATGCTGGGTATCCCTCTTCTCCGGGCATTTCTTCTAATCTTCCCGAAATTTCTCTGAGTGCCTCTGCCCATCTGGACGTACTATCTGCCATTAATGCTACCCCATATCCCATATCACGATAGTACTCACCCATTGTAATTCCGGTATAGATACTTGCTTCGCGTGCTGCTACTGGCATGTTGGATGTATTAGCAACAAGGATCGTGCGTTCCATCAAGGGTCGGTTTGACTTTGGATCTTGTAGTTTTGGGAAAGTTGTAAGAACTTCGGTCATCTCGTTTCCTCTTTCACCGCATCCAACATAGACTATAACGCTACTGTCTGCCCACTTTGCGAGCTGTTGTTGAATTACTGTTTTCCCACTTCCAAAGGGACCGGGAATTGCGGCAGTTCCACCCTTTGCAACGGGGAAAAATGTGTCCAAGATACGCTGACCCGTAAGCAGTGGTTCTTCTGGTGGTAGCTTACGCAGAACTGGTCTTGGTGTTCGAACCGTCCACCAACTTGATAAACCGATATCTATCTTTGTACTATTTGTTTTCACAGCTGCTACGATTTCGTTGACATTGTATTTTCCTTCAACAATTTCTGCAAGTTCACCAGTAACATTGTGTGGAATCATTACTTTGTGCATTATTAGTGGAGTTTCTTGGACTTCACCAATGATTTCACCTGGCGAAACATGGTCGCCTTTTTTCTTAACCGGAACAAACTCCCACTTTTTCTGTTGATCAAGAGCAGGAATAATATTTCCTCGGGTGATAAAGTCTCCACTTTGTTCTCTTAAGATATCCAGAGGTCTTTGAATGCCATCATAAATTGATGTTAAGAGTCCTGGGCCAAGCTGCATCGATAGTGGTCGCTTTGTATTGATGACTTTTTCTCCAGGTTTCAAACCTGTAGTATCCTCGTAAACTTGCACCGTGGCCTTGTTTCCTTCGAGACGAATTATTTCTCCTACCAGCCCCAATTCTCCAATACGAACAACATCAAACATCTGTGCACCTTCTAGACCGCTAGCTACAACAACCGGCCCCGAAATACGTGAAACTACAGCATCTACCATATTATCATCAACTCGTTTGGATACTTATTCCAAGTACTCGTTTAGCCAAGGCAGCTATCGATTCTTCTTGTATGTCCTCTTGTAGTGGAGGCATGAATAATACCAGTGGTTCAATAGATTCTTCGACTTTTGAGCGGAATGTAGGAGGAAGTGTGGTACTAACAGATTCACTTGCAATAATTAAATCAAAATCACCAGAAGAGAATATATCCTGCATTGTTTTGTTTGCATCTTCTCGGCCAACAATAAAGGTATCATCTATTCCAATAAGACGATAACCAATAACAAGCTCACGGTCCCCTACTACGGCTACTCTACCAGTTGATTCGGTTTTTTGTTTAGATATTTTTTCACTCATTTAGCAACATCGAACTTATATGCTCATTTGAAAGATTGTAGCGTTTTCCATAAGCTATCCTTTTAATATTTTCACGCTCATATTCTGCAGTTATGATAAAGTAAAATATCGTTCCAACAGAAAGTGGAATATTTTTTAATTTCTTCACGTACGTTGTGTTTATGAATTTATCCAGTGATACTTCAAAATCAATCAAACTATTTGTAGTCGTGTACTGAGATAGTGCCTGAATTAATGTATAGTAACTTTCTATTCTTCCCACAATTTCTGCCACATTTTTTACTTCGTATATTTCCATTAACTCCTTCATGGGAATTTTTCCTCCTTCTACAAGATGCTTGTTAACTATTTCTTTATCCAAATTGGATTCTTTGGCCTTCAAAAGGTTTAGAATGTTTTTCTTATCTATCTCGGTTCTAATCAATTCCCTAATTGTGCCTTCATCGCCTTGAAAGAATTTTAGTGATTCAAGTAACGTTTGATAATAGTATCTTTGCAAAGCAGACATCATTGGTCCAAGATCACCTGTCTTTTGGTATGCATCTAAGTGTTGCATCAGTATTGTCCCATAGTTGTACTTTACAAGTTGATTCACCACACCATCAACTCCTGACTGTGAGAGAATAACTTTCATCTCATCATGTGGAATATTTCCAGCCGAAATTCCAGCAGGAACATTACGACTGGAGACTAAAAATGATTCGGTCTCAGTAATTGTTCGTCCCATGCTTTTTGAAGAAAGTATTAGCTCAATATTGTGAATATCCCATTTTAGTAGATAAGCTCTGACAGCATTTTTACCATTAAATGGTGTTGCTTCTAAGACAATTTTATTAACTTCAACTAGGTGACGGTTCAGTGCGACTTCTAAAAGTTCTGGAGGCTGATAGACTGATGCAGCCCTTTCAATTTCTTTACCATACCAAGTAGATTCTAACATTTTAATCATCTCAGTGACATCCTTTGCTTTAAGTAAATTTTGCATAAAATCTTGAGAAAGAAAATTTATCGAAATGGCTTGTAACCTGCCAAAAGAAGAAGAATATTGCGATGTTCCCATTACAGTATTCTCTCCAGAATGGTATTCTTAATCTCATCTTCATGAGTTCGTAATAATTCTTCAAAAGTTAAATCAAGTTCTTTTGTGCCATTCTTATTTTCTGCAACTATTCCACCTAAAGTTTGAATGGAAGAACCTATGGTAGGATTCATGTTCTTTAAAACTGTGCGATCTTCTTCACGACAATGGACAGTAATCTTCTGATCTAATCTTTTTTTTGCGGCGTTAATCATAGTCTCTAATACTTTTTTATATTGAGGAGTCTTTGTGTAGTTCTTTAGCTCTTCTTTTATAACATCGAAAGTAGAATCTAAATTTGTGTTGATAGCATCAAACAAAATCTTTTTTGCTTGTAGTCTGCCTGCCTCGACTATTCTGGCTTTCTCCCTTTCAGATTTTATTTTTGCTTCATTTGCATAACGCTCTTGTAATTCTCTAATGCTAGTGTTCTTGCTACTTTGTATTGCAGCCTTCTTCTTAGCTAATTCGCTATCTAGACTTTCGATATCCTTTTTTTTTCTGTTCTCTATCTCAAGGACGAATGTCTCTATGCTCATTGCGACATCGCCTATAGTATACCAAGTAACAGAATGATTCCTAGCACGAAGCCGATGATCCAGAGAGTTTCCGGAATTACAAAGAAGAACAGTACCTGCCCAAACTTCTCTGGTTTTTCTGCTATGATACCCATACCGGCAGCACCGATTCCTTGTTGTGCATTACCAGTACCTATCAAACCTCCAGCTATCGCAATTGCTGCTGCTATAGCCAATAATGGCTTTGTTAAGTCTGAAGTAGCTGAGGCTGGAGCCTCTGCAAATGCTGGAGTTGAAAAGACGGTGAAAAGTGCGATCGTTAATCCTGTAATTATAGTAATACCAGAAAATTTTGTTCGTCTGCTCAGCATCAAGTATGGCTCCCCTGTAGACGCTATATTAATCTAATTTTTACAACAAGCAAAGTTTCTTCTAAGTAAAAAATAAATAGTCCTGTAAAAGAGAAAATAATTTTTCATACTAAGATCAACTGATTAAGAAAGTTGGGTACATGTCCATCATTCGTATTAAAATTAGAACTAGCTCACAGGAAGATCTAATCTATTTCCCCATTCTCCCCATGAACCGACATAGACTCTGACATTTTTGAAGCCAAGCTTTTTGAGAACTAAAAAGGAGTTTGCCGCCCTGTACCCTCCCTGACAGTAGGTTATGATTTCATCATTCTGTGAGAGTCTGTAAAGCTCGGAAAGTGACTTGTTTTGTTTCATGGTACCGTCTTCGGCTATATTGAGGTTCCAGTCTATGTTTATCGCGTTTGGAATGTGTCCACTTCTTGCAGCGCGTATCACTGTACCATCGAACTCTTCTTTTGTTCTTGCATCAATGAGTTTTATTTTGTCTAGATTTTTTTTGATGTATTCAAATCCTACAAAGACATCTTTGTTAACTTTTCCAGAAAACTTGGCAGGCTTGAAACCGTTTGTTTTTGTTTCTAGCGGAAGACCAAGACTCTTCCATTTTTTCATACCACCATCAAGCATGAACACTTGAGGATGAGAAAAATAGATCAAGAGCCACACACCACGAGCTGCACTCATTCCAGAAATCTCATCATAGAATACAACTTTCTTTTCTTTTGTTATACCAACATAAGAAAGGAGCTTTTGCATTTCCATATCAAATGCTTTCATTCCCTCTTTTGAGGTATCAGACCAGTGATAGTAAAATAAATCAAGATTGACAGCGCCTGGTATATGTTCTGTAGAGTATTCTTTATATGATCTGGTGTCAACCACAAGTAAATTTGGGTCATCAAGAATTTTTGCAAGATCGTTAGCAGTAATGAACACAGATTAGAAGTAGAGTAGGAGACGTAAATTCATTTCACAATTATATTATAATTTAAAATAAAAAAGATAAGTGTGGCGTACTATTCGTTTACGTACGCTCTTTCGCCGTGTTGTGCAAGATCGAGTCCAATTTCTTCCTCTTTTGGAGTAACTCGTATACCGCCAGGCCAGATTGCATCCATTATCTTCAGGATCACAATAGTGACGCAAAAGGCGTATGCTGTCGTTGAGACTGCACCTATAACGTTGATTGCTTGCTGTTCCATGCCTTCTGGTGTGCCTGTCCATGCGCCATATCCACCAAAGATATGCGGACTAGCAAGAGTTCCTGTCAGAACTGCTCCTGCGAACCCACCAATTCCATGGACTGCCCATACATCAAGTGCGTCATCCCACTTGCGTGCATTCTTGAATGCAACAGCACCATAACATAATGTTCCTGCTGCGATTCCAATTATTATTGCGGCCATTGGTCCAACCCAACCAGATGCTGGCGTGATTGTAACTAGTCCAGCTACTGCACCTGAAGCGGCACCAACTATACTTGGTTTTCCTGTATGAGCCCAGCTCATCAGCAACCATGTGATAGATGCCATAGCAGTTGCCGTGTTTGTTACCACCCACGCACTTACTGCTACACCGTCTGCTGCAAGTTCGCTTCCCGGATTAAATCCGAACCAGCCAAACCATAGCATGGATGCGCCAAGTACAACCATAGGTACATTGTGTGGTTCCATTGGAACCTTTCCATATCCTAGTCTTCTTCCAAGAACCAGTGCTGCAGCAAGTCCAGAGAATCCTGATGTAATGTGTACAACAGTGCCGCCCGCAAAGTCTAATGCAAAGCTTGGCGACAAGTCTGGGTTCAGGTCTAGACCACCTAACCATCCACCTCCCCAAACCCAGTGTGCTACTGGATCATATACAAATGAGGCCCACAGAATTATGAAAATCAGCAGAGCGCTGAACTTCATCCTGTCAATTAGGGCACCAACGATTAGTGCTGGTGTGATGATAGCGAATGTCAACTGGAACATGGAGAATAGTTGGTGTGGAATTAGTCCAGCCCAATAATCACTTCCGCATGTCGCAGTTTGCAAACAAGTGCCATCATCTAAGGGTGCTCCAAGTGGAGCTAGGTGAGACACTTTGTTTAGACCAATATAGTCAAAGGAACTTGCAAACTCATTGACTCCATCGGCTTCTGGTCCAAATGCTATGGAGAATCCCCACAGAACCCACTGAAGTGAGATCAACCCAATTACGATGAATGTCATCCCAATTGTGTTGACTGCATTCTTGGATCGTGAAAGACCGCCATAGAAGAACGCTACACCAGGTGTCATCCAAAGGACTAGTGTTGTTGCTGTGTACACAAATGCAGTGTGTCCTGAATCAATAGCACA
>JBOGRG010000036.1:0-3645 GCA_050749365.1 Nitrosopumilaceae archaeon | reverse complement strand
GTGATATGTCCAGGACAAAAGGCAACTGCCTGCATGAGCGCATTAAAATTAGCATAAAATATAAAAATAATGATTAAATAATTTATATTGATTTAAATTGACTAAATTTATTCGGCGCCTGCAAAAGATTGGAAGTAGCATCCTGGTATCGCTTCCAAAAGAGTGGATTGATGCTAATAAGCTAGAAAAAAGCGACGAAGTCGAGTTAGAGACAGGCCTAAACAGTATTTCTATCACACTTTCAGCGGATCACAAGCTACCCAAAGAAGTTGTAATACCATATCCTGTAGCAAAAGAAGAAAACATCATTGCCAACATCACAGGTGCATATCTTCTTGGGTATGATATCATCAAGATAAAAGGCAAATCAGTAATTTCAGCAGACGATCGAGAAAAGATCAGAACATCGATGCGAAGACTGGTCGGCATGGAAATTGTTGACGAAGATTCTTCCAACGTAATAATGCATTTTCTTTTGGATGCAACAACACTTAGTCCGGAAAAAATTCTGAAACGAATGAGCTCGATCGCGCTTGGAATGTTCCGTGATACTTTAGATGCATTGATGTCAGAAGACAAGACAGTACTGCAAACTCTTGCACACAGAGACGACGAAATTGACAGACAGTACTTTCTCCTAGTCAGATTGATTCGAAGCACGATGGTTGACAAAAAACTTGCTAACGCTTTGAATCTTGAAAACATTGACATCTTGGATTATAGGATTGCAGCTAACTTACTTGAAGCTGCAGGTGATACAATAGTTGAGCTTGCAAATTCGATATCATCTCTATCATTAATGAAAACCGATCTAAAGAAAATTTATGATGTAGCAAAGGAAATTGAAGAGATTCATGAAAAGTCCATAGAGGCATTTATCGAAAATAACAGATCGCTTGCAATTGGGGTCATAATGTTACACAGAAAGTATCAAAAGAAGATTTCAGATATTCGTTCTTCACTTGAGACAAAAAAGCAGGCATCACTCGAGCTGCTAGATCTCGTCTATGCTTTTGATAGGATAGCACGCTGCTGGGCAGATATCGCAGATTTGATTAAACCAGTTTATACAAGCTAAGATAGCATTTTCTTTTTTATTGCATATGTTAAAACAGCACAAATCGTTTTAGAATCAGTTATTTTTCCAGACAAAATCATTCTAAGTACTTTTTTCAAATCAATCTTAACAACAGAAAGTATTTCATCGTCATCAAGCTTCAAGTCACTAGCTTTTTTCAAGCCCGTTGCAACAAAGCAATGAATCACTTCTGTGTTGTATCCAATTGACGGATAGTATCTGATCAGAGGAGTCATCTTTTTTGCTTCATAACCAGTCTCTTCTTTTAGCTCTCTAAAGGCACATCTTTTTGGATCTTTCTCACCCTTGTTCAGGGTGCCAGCAGGGATCTCCAAAACATAACCGTGTGGAAAACGGTGCTGTTTTACAAGTATGACCTTGCCCCTTTCTATGGCAAGCATTGCTGCAGCACCCCTGTGTTCAATGATCTCCCTTCTAACTTTCTTTTTCTCTATTATCCCATCATAAAGACTCAAAGAGAGAACTTTACCTTCGAAGACCTTAGTCTTTTTCATACTAGGTGTCGTCTCATGGTTGTAAAAGCTGTTATGAATGTATCTGGTATGACAAATGAAGTCTTTTTGAGCTTTTTACCAACTCAATGCTGTCTTTTACCCATTTTTGAGGCAACGTGATCTTTTTTGGTATAAAGAGATCTACTGAATGTACGCCATCTATTTTATGTACCAATTGAGTTAGCTCATCAAGTTTGAAAATGTTATCACTATAAAAAAACAAAACAATCTGGTTCAGATGTACAAAGGGTTTTTGTAAAAATAACTCTGAAAATTCTTTTTCTAATTTAAGGAGAGTCTTTTTAACATTACCAGCTACTCCAACAAGAATTGCAAAAGGAATATATCCAGTCATTTTCATGGGATTATACACAAGTGTAAACTGTATAGCTTCATCATTTTGCAGCTTGTCAAGAGAACGTGCTACAGTCTTTGTAGAAAGATCAGTGTCCTTGGCAATCTGATCAATTTTTAGCCTAGGGTCTTTTAGCAATACATTTATGATTTCAAGATCAGTCTTTGTAAGATCAGATCTGATTCCAGGATTCACTGCTTCAAAAATACTTAATACTCTAACATCTTTCATTATTTTTTTTGCAAGCTCCATTTTCTGACTTGGTTCTCCTTTTACCACTATACTACAAACGGTTATGCCACCTACACATGGAACCACAAAAAATGGCTCCCCAATCAATTTAACTTGCTCTAAAACATCTTCCAAATCACCTCCAGTTACTACAAAATACAAAACACTGTATCCTAGGACTGGCGGCTCGATCTTTAAGGTAAATTCTTCAATTATTTTATCGTCAATCATTTTCTGAATTCTTGATTTTACGGCACCACCGGAGATTCCAACACTTTTGCCGATCTGTCTGTCTGGCATCCTACAGTTGTTCAAGAGATACGAGAGAATCCCGATGTCAATTTTGTCCATTTTTTCTTATCATTTCCAGTTATTTGATATAAAGTCTACATCTTACATATATAATTGTCTTATATGTAACTAGATTGAAGTTGAAACATTAAATATCCGACTATTTTAATAATCTCATTGGATTACAGGGCTAGTTTAGCAAAGCGAATGCTAATGAACAAGAAAGGCAGTCTGATAGGGGCAGTTTTAGCTGTTTCTATTGGTATTCTAGTTATCCACGTTAACTTTGTAATTTTCCAAGGACTATATGATGCAATTGTAAGGGATCTGAAAGATTATCGATTTGGCGACATACTAGTAAGAGATGAAGAAGATTATATCGATAAATCTGATATTGCACTAGTAAATTGGTTTGAACGAATTCCTTATGTTGAAGCAGCAACATCTAGATTAGATTCATCTGCTTCAATAAACGCTACAAAAAACGGAAAGAGAGAAGAAGAGTTTCGTGTTGAGGTGGTAGGCGTGGATCCATTTAGAGATATACGTGTATCTACTATTCATACTACAGTAGGAGACGGACAATTCGTATTTGCAAGAAATTCTATAGTTTTAGGCTCTACAATTGCTAGAGACCTTGGTGGAATACAAGTTGGAGATGACGTAAAGCTAAAGTTTTTGGATAGAAGAGGTGTAGAACAAATCAAACGTTTTGTTGTTTCTGGAATTACCACTACAGCAGGTGGACAGGGGCTTGATAGCAGTGTAATTGTCCACATTGATACATTGCGTAGTATATTAGATCGAACTGATGAAACCGGAGCTATTTTAGTAAAATTAAGCGATCCAACAAAAGCAGTCGAGATTAAAGATTTATTTCTACAATCATTTCCCTCTGATGACTTTAAAGCCGAAACGATAGAAGAGTCTGCCGAAGCTCAATTACGTGGTTTTAGATCTGGTATTGCATTAATTAATTTGATAGGTTACTTTGGAATGATGTCTTCTGCTTTTGCTATTGTAACAATTCAGATGATGCTAGTATCAAGCAAGACAAGGGAGATAGGAGTTATGCGAGCAATTGGTGCAAAAAGAAAGGACATTCTCATTTTATTTCTATTTCAAGGCATGATAATAGGCGCAATAGGTGCAAGTGTAGGTACTGCTCTTGGATT
>JBOGRG010000035.1:0-1412 GCA_050749365.1 Nitrosopumilaceae archaeon | reverse complement strand
GAATTGCTAAAAAGATATTGTTAAGGTATTTCAGAAATCTAAATAACAAATCGGCTCAGGAACTTCTTTCTAATACTAATTGTATTATAGAAATAATTCCAAAAAAAATTACAGACTGGAAATTCTAAGCGACAAACTCTTCAATTTTGTCAAGAGCCTGTTCTAAGATACTAATTTGAGGCAAAAAGACTAGCCTAAAGTGCCCACTTCCATATTTAGTTCCAAAACCAGACCCATGTACAGTAAGAACTCCTTTTGATTTTAAAAGCTCCATAACAAACTCTTTATCTGATTGGTATTTGTTGTTCTCAATTTTTGGAAAAGCGTAGAAGGCTCCTTTTGGGTTTGCACAGCTCAGTCCACGCATTCCATTTATCCTTTTGATCGTATAGTCCCTGCGTTTTTTCAGCTCTGATACAAATTTTGGTATGTAACTTTGTGAACCTGTAAGTGATTCTAATGCTGCGTGTTGGACTGGTAAGTTAGAGGCAATTCTTACTCTAGCCAGCTTTGGTATATTTTCACGTAGGGCATCAAGTCTTTTTGAGTTATTAAATGCAATATATCCAATCCTCCAACCTGACATTAGATGAACCTTTGAGAATCCATTCAGTAGGATTACTGGAGAATCACCACAAACTTTTCCAATTCCAACAAATTTTTCGTCAAAAACTATCTGGTCGTATATTTCGTCACAAATTATGTATAGATTATGTTCGACTGCAATATCGACTAAGTCTTTTAGGGCTTTCTCGTTAAAGACGGCTCCCGTTGGATTATTTGGACTAATAAGGCATATTGCCACAGTTTTGGTAGTAATCTTTGATTTTATGTCTTCTAGGTCTGGGGTAGAGTTGTTTAGATCTACCGAAAACTCTACTGGAACTCCACCGTATAATCGAACATAAGATGCGTAAGGTGGATAATATGGACCTGGCATCAGAACTTCGTCAGCTGGTTCTATTATTGATGCCATCAACATGTCAAGTCCCTCTGAAACTCCGTTTGTTACAATTATATCATCTTCAGAAACAGAAAGGCCTTTTGCGTTTTCCCTTTTAGCAATAGCTTGCCTTAGCTCTAGCAGTCCTTCTGATTGGGCGTAGTAATTCTGTCCTGTTTTGATTGCATTGATAAAAGCTTCCTTAACATTGTCCGGAGGTTGAAATCCATACTGTACTGGATCACCTATGTTAAGGTAGATTATCTTCTGGCCTTGTTTTTCAAGCTTTCTTGCTGAAAGGGCGATATCTCGTATGGCATATTCTACACCAGCAACTCTTTGTGATATTTTCAATTATCTAGACAGATATTTAGCCCCGTTAAATTCTTACTTGATCGGACCCGTTGCATAGCCAGGATAGTGCGGGTGGCTTCGGACCACCAGGTCGAGGGTTCGAATCCCTCCGGGC
>JBOGRG010000034.1:0-9008 GCA_050749365.1 Nitrosopumilaceae archaeon | reverse complement strand
ACACAAATAGTTCCAGAGTTTGGCGCAATAGCAGCTTTGGTACTTGCAGTTGCAATTATATCAATAATTGCTCTTTCTGCAAAGACCAAATTAAGACTGATGCCAAAATACTAGAACTTTTTTAACTTTTTTCATTTATAATAATACTTAGATTATTATAGCTCTACTGCAAACAAATCGTAATGAATTTTGAATTTGAGGAATTTGATTCACCAGAGGATATTTTCATGTACATGGCTACCATAGCACCGCCAATGAAAAATACGCTGCCGATAAACTCCTACAAAGGATACGTTTTTTGTATCATTCCACTTAATCCCACGACGGGAACATTGTACCTTATGGTTTACACAAAAGGCAAGATCGATGGAAAACTGTTAGAGTTTGACATGAATACAAAAAGATACAAATCCGTTGAATCTGCAGAAAGAGCAGATAGAAACTATTTTGTTGTTTTAACACCAAAAAGAAACACTATTGCTGATGCAGCAATAAAAGAACTAGAAAAAAATACTACCTAGTGTATGCAGGAGCAGTAACTGATCTGCTTCGTGAATAGTGCGATATTATATCATCTGGCAGTTTACCATTAAATAATTCCTTGCACAACCCTCTCAAGTATCTCATAATTGCCCATGTACCAGCTTTTATCATTCCATACATTATGAGTTTCATTGGGGGTCCAAAGGATTTGTTTCTGATTATAATTGGAATAATGTCATTTATGATACGTAAATTATGTTCCCAACATTTCCAGAACAACGTAAACTGGGCTTCATTCAGGTTACCAAAATGCATCGAGTTTTTCTCATTAAAGTCTTGATATAGTAGTGGTGCTACAAGACCTCGCATCTTCATCTGCTTAAAATCATCAATCAGGTCTATTGTGTACTGAGTTTCGTCAGGGGTTTCATCAGGCCAGCCAATTATGAGAGTAGCTGCTGGGAACCAATGGTTCTCATTTAATATCTTAGCACCTTCTCTGACAGCCCATCCCCATTCATCTGTAGAAAATGGCTTTGCCTTTACTCCCAGGTGTTTTTTAACCATCCGTGGAGCAACTGTCTCTATTCCCAAGTTTGTAGCAAGCCATTTTTCATTACTCATACCATTTATTTCCGACATATCGTGTAGTAACTTTGGATCAGCACATACAGCAGAAAATGTCATATGAGTTGTACCAACAAATCTAGCCCCCAGTGATTTAAGTCCCTTCCACAATCCTGTTATTGCGTCATAGTTGGGTTGAAAGTCTCTGCTTTCGCATCCATAAAGCAACATTTCATCAGAATGCAACCAAATTGAATCAAAACCGTATTGGAGATTTATTTTTGCTTCATATTGAAGTCTTTCAAGTGGAAGATCTTTTTTAGATCGTTTGTTGACATCGCAAAAATCACAACCTCTTCCACAACCTCGCATTGCTTCAATAAGTGAGTTTACTGTCGGACCTTGAATAATTGGTATGTTTTGAATATTTTTAACAAAACAATGCATCAGTTCTGGCGCATTACCATTCTCTAAATCATGAAACAAATCAAGTGCGAGCTCGTCTGCTTCACCGACAACTACTGTATCAATACCATGAATTTTCATCCTGTCTGATTTTGCAAGTTCCCAAGCTCCATTTCCACCAACTACAACATGGAAATTATATTTTTTCTTTAGTTGAATTATATTTGCACACATTCTTTTGAACTTCATAGCTACATACGATAGTTTTTCTGGTGACATTGTAGTCGTTACTGGTGCCATCCCCAGTGGGTCCATTACATTTATTCCTACAACTTTAGTGTCAGGTCCTATGCAGTTTGCAAGATAGCCAGGATGTGCTACAAAGACTTCATCCCTTCCATATCCTTGGAGTAGAGCGCTTTCTACTCTTCTTAGGCCGACTTGAGCAACTTTTGCTTCTCCTGTCACCTTGTCAGTCTCTACACTAGGACAAAAGACTTTGTCAAATACCCATTCTGGAAGAACCTCGTATGGACCACATGCAATAAAACCATAAAGAAAATTACCCCGGTAGTTAGTCATCAAACTGCGGTCTGCAGTAAGGACTATTCTTTTTCCGGTCATTTTCTTGTACTATCTCCTTTTACTATGATATAAATCGTTTACGACAAGACTTTTGAAATGTGAGTGTTTTGAGAATATAGGGAGGAGAAAGGATTTGAAAGATATATCACAACCAAGACACATAGAAAGACATCAATCTGAAACAAGTGCGATTAGGGATTTTGTCTTTGGTTTTGGTGATGGTATCAATACATCTTTAGGAATAGTTGCAGGAGTAGGTGGTGCAGACATTTCCTCAAGCATAATCATACTTGCTGCAATAGTTGCGATGTTTACTGGTGCAAAGGCCATGGCTGTACAAAACTATCTTGCTGTAAAATCTCAGAGACAGATCTTACATTCTGAGATAGAGCGAGAAAAGTGGGAGATTGAGAATGTTCCGGATAAGGAAAGGCAGGAAATTGAAGACATTTACAAGGCAAAGGGATTTTCTGGAACTGAACTTGAAACGATCGTAAATAAAATAACTTCTGACAAAAAAGTGTGGCTTGATACTATGCTCACTGAAGAATTAAAGTTGAACTTTGAGATTGTTGGTAGCCCTCTAAAAAGTGCGTTAAGGATGTTTGGTTCTTTTCTAGTTGGTGGGATATTACCAATAATTCCATATTTCTTTGCAGATGGTTATGTGCCACTTCTTATTGCAATAGGAATCAGTTTGTCTGCTTCGTTTGTAATAGGTGCAGCCAAGTCAAAAATAGCAAATCTTAGTATTATAAAGGGAGGATTAGAGATGGCAGGACTTGGAACAGGGATTGCGTTAATAGGGTATGGAATAGGTTCCGAGCTTGCAAATCTTGGTATTGTCAATGTTTAACTCTTCTTCTTGCAGCTCTGTTAGCAATATTAGCGGCAATGGCTCCAGCTCCTATACCGTTATCAATATTCACTACCGATAATCCTAGAGTGCAACTTTGTAGCATTGCCGCAAGCGCAGCTACACCCTTTTCTCCATAACCATATCCTACAGAAGATGGCACTCCTATTACTGGTATGTCCACAAGTGAAGAAACTATTGAGGCAAGTGCTCCTTCCATGCCTGCAACTACTACAATTGCTTCAGCATCCTCTTTTACAATTTTTTTTATAATTGGAAAGACTCTGTGGAGTCCCGCTATTCCCACATCATAACTACAAATGCATTCACAACCCATTGCTTCGCACATTAATCTTACTTCCTCTGCTACACCAACATCCGATGTTCCAGCCGTCAATATTCCCACTTTACCGCCTGAAGAATGGGACATGCTTTTGAAAAACAGAATGGATGTGGTGCTTCTCCCACGTTTTGCTTTGATCTTGTTTTTCTTTGAAAATGAGAGTATTTTGTCATAATCATTTTTGTTGATTCGTGATACAAGCACCGAACCCGATCTGTTTATTGCAGCAAGAATTATTTTTTTCATTTCTGTAAGTTGTTTTTTTTCTGCAAAAATTACTTCAGGTATTCCACGTCTGGATTTTCTACCAACATCAATCTTGGCAAAATCCTCAATTTTTTCTATAGAATGCAAAGAAAGAAGTTTTTGTGCCTTGGATACCGAAATCTTACCTATCTTAAGTGATTCCAAAATTTCTACCAAGTCCATGGTATTTGTAACCTTGGGTGTAGTTAAAAATTTAATCAGAATTGCATGTTAGCTATAGCGCTTTTTACGCTATCAATTCCTTTTTTAAACCATGCTTTTTCATTGACATCAAGATCAAGTTCTACTATCTTTTCTATTCCATTTTTACCAATTACCGCAGGTACTCCAATTGAGACATCAGAATAACCATATTCTCCATCAAGGTATGCTGCTACTGGAATTACCTGTTTGGTGTCTCGAATTACTGCCTCAACTATTGCTGAAATTGCATTTCCTGGCGCGTGCATGGTAGCACCTTTTAATTCTATTACTTTAGCTGCAACTTGTCTAGTGTTTTGTACAATTTCTTCAATTTTCTGCTTTGACAAGATTGATGTAATTTGGATTCCTGAGACAGAGGAATACCTTGCTAGTGGCAACATATTTTCACCATGCTCACCAATTACAAGCGCCCTTATAGAATCACGTGAAAATCCAGTTGCTTCATGAATAAATTGTTTGAATCTAGACAGATCAAGCATGTTGCCCATTCCAAATACTCTATTCTTTTCAAATCCAGATACCTTGTAAGCAAGATATGCCATTGGATCAAGAGGATTTGTTACAGGTATGATCATGGAATCATTTGCATGTTTTTTGATATTCATCACAACGTCTTTTACAATTGAGGTGTTTATTTTTAAAAGATCCATTCTTGTCATTCCTGGTTTTCGTCCAGAACCGGCTACTACAACAACAATATCAGAGCCTTTCATTTCAGCATAATCGTTTGAACCTCTGATATTCACGTCGATTCCTTCTTCTGAAAGCATATGGTTTAGATCCATAGCTTCTCCTTGTGGAAACCCTTGTACAATATCTAGCAAAAGAATTTCGTCAGAAAGTTTTTTGAGTGCGGTAAAAAGTGCAGCTGCCCCCCCAACTTTTCCTGCTCCAACAATTGTAATCATAAACAGGCGTGATTTTGATCGTTAATTAAACTTCTCGATTTGAATAATCATCGAATGTACAGAAAACAGTCTAGTTAACACTATAATTATAAATTAAAATGATTAAGAAACGATCTCTAACAATTTACGTTTGAGAAGTCTTTTCCTTATCAACGATTTTGTGTCCATGTAACCGTATAATGGTTTTAGTCCTGGATTGTGCTGCAGTTCCAGGTTTATTTTTTTTCTTGGAACTCGCATCTCAGAATATTCCAAACCCATTTCCCGTTAAGCAATTATTTAAAGATAGTTTTTAAAAATAAAAATTTTTAGTTTTTATATTATATAATTTGTTATAATTAACATTTTTATGTAAATTTAGTCATAATATTAGATCATATAAAATTATGTTATTATGTAGGTGTTAGTTTACAGTTACATATCCTAAAGTTATATCAAGAATAGAAATTACAATTTATATGCATTCTTACTGGTTTGCAATTCGATGGTAGTAATAATAGATCCACAAGTAGCGGGAATTTCAGGCGACATGCTGCTTTCCGCTCTTATAGATATTGGGGCAAACAAATCAAAGGTAATTGATGGTATTCATGGTACAGAGAATTATCTTTCAGGTTCTAAAATAGAAAAGCTTGACTTTAGAAAAACTGTAAAGAATGGAACAGCGGCAACAGAGCTTCTGCTAAATATAAAAGAAAATACTCATGAACGAAAAGGAATAGAAATTCAAGAATGTATACTGCTTGCGTCGGATAAGATTGGTCTTTCTGAAAAGGCCAAAGTCTTTGCTAAAGAGAGCATAAAGTCTTTGATAAATGCGGAATCAAAAATTCATGGTGAGCCTTTTGAGTCTGTTCATTTCCATGAGGCCTCAAGCATGGATACTGTAGTTGATATAATTGGAACTGCGATTGCATTAGATGATCTGAGTTTTTTTTCTGACGAACTTATTTCAACTCCTGTAGCTGTTGGTGGTGGAACACTCACCTTTTCACATGGAATTGTATCAAATCCTGCAAGTGCTATTTTAGAAATTTTTCGAAATTCTGATATCATAATATCAGGTGGACAAGCAAAAGAAGAGCTCACTACACCCACTGGCGCAAGCCTTCTTGTTAATTTGGTAGATAGCTGTTCAGAATTCTATCCCTCAATTAAAGTGAAATCCATTGGGTATGGTGCCGGAAAAAAGAGTTTTGAAGGATTTGCTAATGTACTTAAAATTGTCAGAGGTGAAAAATCAGACCAATTCCAGCAGGACTCTGTACATATACTTGAGACAAACATTGATGATGTGCCCGGAGAGGTTTTAGGGCACATGATTGATAGAATCATGGAGTGTGGTGCAAAAGACGTTACCGTAGCACCTGCTATAACCAAAAAGAACAGACCAACCCACCTTGTGTCTGTAATATGCGATTCTGGTACTGTAAACTCTATACTTGACACACTGGTATCTGAAACAGGTACACTTGGAGTCAGGATTAGAACCTCTACTAGATTTGTTGTTCCAAGAGTCATAGTTACTGTACCAGTTGTTATTCACGGGAAAAGCTTTTCCGTTAGGTGTAAACTGGTAAAATATCAAGGTACTGTAAAACACTTTAAAGTGGAAGCTACAGATGTTAAATTAGTAGCTGACTTACTTTCACTATCATTTAAAGAGGCAACAGAACTTATCAGAACTGATGTTAAGCAAAAGTTGATGTGAAATGACAAAGCTTGGTAATCTGATTCAATGGTTTAATGGAAAGGGCAAGGTACTTGTTGCGCTTTCTGGAGGGGTCGATAGTGCGCTTGTTGCCTATGCAGCATATCAATCTCTTGGCACATCATCACTAGCTGTAACAGCTGACTACAAGACTCTTGCCCAGGAAGAATTAGAGTCGGCAAAAAAAATCCGTTTGGAGATTGGAATAAGACATATTGTAATACAATACAATGAACTTGAAAATTCAGACTTCATAAAAAATGACAAAAATAGATGTTTTTACTGCAGAACTGAGCTCTCAGAACATCTAAAAGAAATTGCTGTAAAAGAAAATGCGAATCTCATAGTAGATGGAACCAATCTTGATGATCTTGGAGATTATAGACCTGGTATCAAAGCTCTAAGAGAAAATGGAATAAAGAGTCCATTAGTTGAGGTTGGATTCACCAAAATTCAAGTAAGAGAGGAGGCAAGAAAAGTTGGTCTTTCTGTATATGATAGACCCTCAAACTCATGTCTTGCCTCCCGAATTCCGTGGGGTCAATGGGTAACAGCAGAGAGACTTGCAAGAATTGAGATGGGGGAGATGATGGTAAAGCAGTTTTTTGGGGTAAGACAGGTTAGAGTACGTGATTTTGGGGGTATTGCAAGGATAGAAGTAGGAAACGAAGAAATTGAATTGCTTTCAGACAAAAGCAAATTATCAGAAGTCACTTCTAGACTAAAACAGATTGGCTTTAGTTCTGTTGTGGTGGATCCCGAAGGTTACAGACCTGGTAAGATCAACGTGATTATAGATTGATATACTTAGACAACGCTGCCTCAACTCCTGTGCATGAAAAGGTATTGGAAGAAATGATGCCGTATTTTACAGATTATTATGGGAATCCGTCATCAATTCACAAATATGGTCGTCTTGCTACCATAGCAATACAAAATGCAAGAAAGAGAATTGCCGCGTTGATAAATGCAGAAGAACATGAGATTCTTTTAACATCTGGCGGAACAGAATCAAACAATACTGCGCTTTACGGAATTGCACACAAGAACAAAGGAAAACACATCATTACATCATCGATTGAACATGATGCAATATTGGAACCATGTAAACGTCTAGAACGAGAAGGCTTTCAGATAACTTATCTCCCTGTAGATAGACATGGTCTTGTGAATCCACAAGATGTAGAAAAAGAAATCTCTTCAGACACCTGCCTTGTTAGCATAATGTTTGCAAACAATGAGGTTGGTACAGTTCAACCAATCAAAGAGATTGGAAGAATAACTAACGAAAAAAAAGTTATTTTTCATACTGATGCAATACAAGCTGTAGGAAAGATACCAATTGATGTAAATGATCTGAAAGTCGATCTGCTATCTATCTCATCTCATAAGATAAACGGACCAAAAGGAGTTGGTGCGTTATATATCAGAAATGGAGTTAAGATAGATCCAACGATACTTGGTGGCGGGCAGGAGAGTGGTCTCAGATCTGGCACAGAGAATGTAGCAGGAATGGTCGGCTTTGGAAAGGCATGTCATCTTGCAAAGGAGAATATGAAACAAAATCAAGAACACGTAAAAAGTCTAGCAAGGAAGCTAGTCTTTGAGGTCCTAAAGGAAATACCTTACAGCGCCCTAAATGGACATCCTGAAAAAAGGATACCACACAACATACATTTAACATTTCTTGGTGTAAATGGCGAAGATCTAATAATCAAGCTTGATGAAAATGGAATTGCTGCATCTACTGGTTCTGCATGTTCTGTAAGAATTCAAAAAGCATCTCATGTTCTAAAAGCGATGGGTTTTTCACATGAACAAATATCTGGTTCATTGCGTTTAACAATAGGACTATTAAATACAGAAAGAGAAATTGATGAAACTGTTCAGGTGTTAAAGAGAGTAGTCAAGGAATTACGCATGATATCTCCTTACAAGGAAAAATATAGATTTTAGCTGAGTATTTAGTGGTTATTATAAAAATTATAATTAATGATCTTATACCTGAATTATGCCTTCTTTAACCAAGAATTCTATTCCACCCACAAAATCTTTTTCAGAAATTAATCCGTCAGCCCACCATCTTGCAATATTTTTCACCCATTCTGGAATCTTTTGTTTTGTAGGTTCAGTTGACTCAGATACCGGAGCTGTGATAATCCGTTCTTTTATCATCTGATTGATGTCATCAATAAAATGCGAGCTAGAAATTTTATTCATAGACCACGACTTTGCATCATTTTTAATCCAGCCTGGAACTCTTGGTGGCATAACATCAAAGTGTGCTGAACCAATTTCAGAATTTTGATATTTGGCCGATAGTGTATAAGAACCAATTAAGGAATCATGTTTTAGATTAATTTTGGTAGTGTAATCTCCATTTTTTGTTGCATAGACTCTTAATTCTTCAGTTGACGTGTCTGGTTTGATTATTGTCAATACAACGTAAGTTCCCTCTTTGTAATCCGTAATATGACCAGAGACTATAACATCAATAGTCTTTTGATATTCTGGAATTGTAAATTCATTATTATTTACTTGCAGGGCTTTGGGATCTATGGTAAAGGCAGGAGTTGATTTTGGAAAAGATAATCCAATCTCTCGTGGTTGTCCTGACGCATCTCTAAAATCAAAGTAACTTACTTCTATGCTTCCACCCGCTGGTGAGATCAGCGCTGT
>JBOGRG010000033.1:0-1932 GCA_050749365.1 Nitrosopumilaceae archaeon | reverse complement strand
TTTCCCCAAAAGGAGTTGTAAGTCTTATGACGTTTGCCCCTTGCCACTCTAACATGGTGGCAAGCCTGCTACTAAATTCACCATTAACTGGAATTATTACTTTGTCTCCCTTTTTTATCAGATTTACGACTGATGCCTCTACTGCTCCAGTTCCAGATGCAGTAAGTGCTACTATATCATTTGAGGTTTGAAAAACCTTCTGAGTTTTTTCTATAACATCGGTGTATAATTTAACAAAATCCTTACTTCTGTGATTTATTGTAGGGGTATACATCGCACGTGTAACTCTTTCCGGAACGTTCGTTGGTCCGGGTAACATAACCAAATATTCCAAATAAATTCTCCAATCTTTACGGTTAGTAGGTGTTATTTATAATTAAAGAATTTTTGAGAGTCGTCTTTCTGCATCTATTTTTAGTAACACGTTTTTAGTTCCTTCTGGTACAAACTCCTGCCAATTTGTTCCCATTGTAATCATTTCTCTAATATTAGTTCCAGAAAACTTTTCTCTTTCTTTTAGAGGTACTTTCATGGTCTTAATTCCACGTTTTTGATATAGTGTAATTGTAAAATCATCATTTGAAAATACTAAATCGTATTTTGGAACAATTGAATCCACATGGTATGTCCACTTTTCATGATCATCTATGTCAGGAATATAGTAAATTTGAACTCTTTTCAGGGTTGTACTATCAAGAGAAGATTGTATCATTTCTTTTCTCTCGTCAGCAGAAAAAGGATTTCGTTTTTCATTGCTTTTATTAGAGCTGCCTATTGCTATCCAGAGGTTTTCTGCATGAGATAAGCCAAATTTCACAGCTTCTACATGCCCCAGATGAAAAGGTTGAAACCTTCCAATGAAAAGTCCGTTCATGATTCAAATTTTGTTTGATTCTTTAAAAGATTATCATTTCTTATAGCACCAAGAAACCCAATAATCATACTTGACATTGGTTTTGAGATCAGAATAAAATAAAATTCAAACCCCAGCGTCTAACATTGCAGCCATTAATAGTATGGCTACAGAAATAAAGACAATAATTCTGCCTAGTAAAATTATTTTTGAGCGAAGTTTTTGAATCGATTCTGCTGGCATTTGTTTTGATGTGATTTTTTTCTCTATCTCTGGCCTGATTATCCTAATATGAGCTCCCAACACTCCAATCAAGAATATGACAAGAATTATCTTTACTACAAGAATAATTCCATAGTTTGTTGAAAGTAGAAGCTCTGATCTGTTTAGAATGTTAAATGAGCTGTATAGTCCTGTGACAATCAAGATACCCAAAGACGGTATAGCAATCTTGTTGAATTTTCTTCCGACTCGTATCATTATTGCCAATCTTTCTTCGATTGATTCTGATATTGTCTTCAAAAGCGGAGCAAGAACTACTCCAATGAAAAGTGATCCTCCAACCCAGATGGCAGCAGAGATAAGATGCGCCCAAGTGATGAGGGCCTCCATAATTGGCAATGCCGATCTATCAAGTGTTATGAATATTATCTATTTGCATCTGAACTTCTGTTAATTTTGAGGGTGTTTATTCTTCGTGTTAACTGTCGGGTGTTTTAGTAGACGTTTCCCAAAATCTATAGGATAAAACCTATTCCAAGCAATATTGTTCCAGCTATTGTAGATTTTTTATTTTTATTAAGAGCCTTAGTTATGATCTCATCCCAGTTATCTGGTACAGTTTTTCCTAAACGTCTAAAAATCATTCTAAATGCATGATCCGAGTAGAGTGTAAGCAAGAAAACACCAGCTGAACAAGCTGGAATTAATTTGAATTTAGGACATAATAAAATAGAAAATTTAATCAAATTAGCATCCAATAAAACGCAAAGTGTTTAAACTATCTTTTTGATCTGAGTATAAAATTGGCAGTTGTTAATGCAATACGTGATCTAGGAAAGGGAGGAAGGGGGGCATCC
>JBOGRG010000032.1:0-1715 GCA_050749365.1 Nitrosopumilaceae archaeon | reverse complement strand
TTTTCTACAACCGCCTTTGTCAACTCATCAAGAATTTTAATTTTTTTCTCATCAGTTTCTCCTAGCATTTGTAATGCCTTCTTTAACTCTTGTCTTCTTAACGAGTCTACGCTGACAAATACATCCTTAACTAAGGGTTCTGGGTCAAGTCGTTTCATCGCTGCCTCGATAATTGGAACTTCTTTACTAATCATTTTTTCTACGGCAAGAACTTCCTCCTTTCTAGCTCTCAAATTTCTTTCCTCCATCTCAGCAATTTGATCTCTAAACATTAATTTAGTTCCAGGAAGAGTAGAGACTTTCTCATCAACTGCTCTGGGATCTGATATATCCAATATCATTGTCCCTTTCGTTTTACTTTCCATAACTATTCTTATTTTGTCATAAGTAATTATGAAATAATCTGCCATAGTTGCAACAAAGATTATGTCAAATTTATCGAATCCTGATAAAACATCTTGAAATGTTATTGGTTTTCCACCCAATATTTTAGAAAAACCAGTGGATCGTTCAATGGTCATGCTGGAAATATCAAACGCATATCTTTTTTTATTAAGAGATTTAGCAACCATGGCTGCTGTTTCGCCTGTGCCTATGAGCAGAACACGTTTCTTTCCATCTAAACCTGCGTATTCTTCTGCAATTTTGACAGCAATATCACCAATTGATATCACTCCTTTACTAATTCCAGTAGAATCTCTGATATGAGTTGCAATTCGTATAGAACTATCAAACAATTTATTCAATATTCTGCCAGATACTTTAGATAGTTTTGCACTTGAAATTGATGCTTTTATTTCCTCAAGGATTTCTTCATTTCCTACAACTATTGATTCCAAACCACATGCTAGTCTTAACAGATGAAGGTAAACATCAGTATTCACATACACCTCAAGAATTTGGTCAAAGTGGTCAAGGTCAAATTCTTCTAGTTCTGTTAATGATACCCAAGTTTCTTTGATTTTATTTAAAACAAGGCCTTTTCCTTCACTTCTCCTCACATCTGGCACGTCTCCTTTTTCCATATTAATCACCGTAAATACTTCGACCCTGCTAGCAGTCTGAATTATTACACATTCTGAAACATCAGAAATTTTCTTAAAAGATTCACATGCAGTTGTGATATCTTTGAATGCAAATCTTTCTAACTTGTGAATTGGGATATTTCTGAAAGTAACTCTAAAATTAATGATGTTAAAATTATTTTCATTCACTTGGTATCACCGTTTATTCTCGAAGTTTGCCTCTTCCACCTTTTGCTGTACGGAAAACATTCATGCCAAAGTAAAAATTTTGATATAATGAATCCAAATAGATGAGATCTTGTTCAGTTCTGGTGATATCATCTGCGATCGCATGAGGATCATTTTTTAGTCGGTCGAGTTTTCGTTTGGTTTCCTCTACAAGATCACTTATTCCAGATTCATAATCAGATGTCCCACCGAATTCAGGACTGAGTATATGTTCTGGCTTGTATGGCGGAGTCTGATCTGTTGGAATCTCTACTTTTCTTGAAATCTCTTCTTCCTCTTCTTCTGTAAGTACAGGCCTTGGTGGAACTAGGTCCTTTTTATAATGGAAAAATTCTGGTTCTCCCATTTCTCGTCTAAATATCCGCTCTTGACTACGTTTATCAGTAAACGATGCGCCTGCTGCCTTTGCGGTTGCTACTGCCTTTGCTGCTTCCTCATATTCTTTCTGTGCTTCTGCTTCTG
>JBOGRG010000031.1:0-1676 GCA_050749365.1 Nitrosopumilaceae archaeon | reverse complement strand
AGATTTGCAAATGATCCAGACCAAAGACTTGCAATACCTCTTGTTGGATACTCATATACCAAAAAAAATCGATTTGATTATCAAATTTCAAAAATACTAGAAAAAGAACAAATACACACAAAAGATTTTTTTGTAAAAGACATGCAAGAGGTAAGTGGCGAAGGTGGATTCAGACAATCTGTAATGCAGTGTGAAAATTTTTCTGCAACCGAACCTACAGTGAGTTTTACTTTGTCGCGCGGTTCTTATGCCACAATATTTTTGCGAGAAATAATAAAACCACAGGATCCCATAAGGGCAGGATTCTAAAATCTTTACAATAAGTTAATACGACTTAGAATCGTAACAAAATATTACAATATGGAAAAGGCATACATTCTGATTGGATGTGAACTTGGTTCCGAAAATGAACTTGTCAACAAGCTTTTAAAAATCGACAAAGTCAAAAATGCAACAATAACATATGGAGATTATGATATCGTAGTAGAGGCAGAAACTGACACAGAAGCTCAGATGGATAATCTTATAACAAAAAAAATTCGAAAATTAGACAAGATAAGAAGCACTGTTACTTTAGGGGTTGTAATCTAGCTTTTTTTGAAATCACAATTCCTACCGCTAAAATTATTATACCAATAATAGCAATCCACTGGCCATATGTTATCCATTCAGAATTAGAATACATAAAAGATGATTCTGGTCCAACTATAGATTGCCCCTGAAGAAAAAACACTATTCCTGAGATCAGAACAACTATTCCCACACCTATTAGTGGTCTTCCTGCTTTCATATTGTAATTCAAAGCAGACGGGTCTTAAAAGGTAAAGAGAGTTGATAAATTAAGCAAATCATTTTTGGTCTTTTCTTTAATGCTCTCTTTTAGAACCCAAATCAGATTGGAAGAGTGGGGAACAGACCTATACGAGATTAGGCATAGCAGGAGCTGGCTTGACATTAGTGTATTTGCAGGAGCTGCATCGCTTGCCATTATCATGTTTTTGATATTTGGTTCTGATCTAGAAAGAACAGCCAAGGAATCACCAATAATAATAAACATAATGTTTGGTCCATCTTTTGCAATAGGCCTGCTTTATGGTATTAAAATGACTGAACGCGTTATGAGGCCTTCAGAAACAAGAAGCCCATTCAAGCGAGCTGCGGTAAAAATATTTTTATTTTTCTTTGTAATGGGAGCTATTTTCAGCTCGATTACTTTTGCTCTACAGGGGGGCTCACACATGCCAGAAACTTCTATACTAGAAGGTGGCTTAATTCCATGGGTAAGCGAGTTTATACAAGCAAATGGGGGTTTAACGTTTCTAATTGTTTCAAGCATCACAATTATGGCAGCCGCCACAAAGAAAATTGTTGGAATGGAGGGATTTCTCAGCAAAGTTTTCACCTTCGTTGGTACATTCATCTTCTTTTCCATGATAGCTCTAAGCCTTACTAATAGCGATCCCACGCATTCGCAAGTGTATCTGTACGCATTCTATTGCGCGGGTATAGTGGGTGGCATATTTTACCAGATGAACAAGCTTACATCTCACTCTAATATATGGGAAGACTTTGCAAACGGCTATTAGGATTTTTTAAATTTTTGTGACAATACAACCGTGGCAAATGCCGCACTCATGACAAGCAGCGTTAGAGATGAAAACTCTGGTAGATAGGTG
>JBOGRG010000030.1:0-3204 GCA_050749365.1 Nitrosopumilaceae archaeon | reverse complement strand
GCAACTCCATATCCTCCCATGCAGTCAATGTACTCCTTTCCACTTGTATCCCAAACATGGACTCCAAGACCACGTTCTACGGTGACAGGAAACCTCTGGTAGACGTTTCCCATAAAGTCGTCTTCAGTCATTTTACAATCACTGTACAGTTGTCGTTTGCAATAGCTGCTGATATGGGGTTTTCTCTTTGACCATTTGCAATAAGAGCTTGCTTGACACCCATCTCTAATGATTCTGTAGCTGCAAGAATCTTTTTTTCCATGCCAAAACCTATCTTTGGAAGAATTTCCTTTGCTTCTGCTAGGGACATGCTCTTGACAAGCTTTTCATTCATCATCAGTCCGTCTACATTTGTCAAAAACAAGATCTTGTCTGACTGCATCTTTCCTGCAACATATGCAGCTGCCCTGTCGCCATCCACATTTAGAAAGTCAAACTCTTCGCTTATGGCAATGGGGGATATGACAGGAACATATCCTTGATCAAGAATTGATTTTATCAAGCCAGTATTTACATCGCGTATCTTGCCAGTATAGCCACCATCTATTGCCATCTTGCGACCCTTTTCGTTTATAACGATCAGCTTCTTTTTGCGTTCTGCCTGGATTATCTTTCCATCTATGCCAGAAAGTCCTACTGCATTGATGCCGTTTTTTTGCAGCATGCCAACTATCATCTTGTTTATCTTTCCTGACATTACCATGGTAAAAATTTCTACAGTCTCCTTGTCGGTGTATCTACTTTTTATTCCACTTGGAGATACAATGAACTTTTGTTCTTTGCCAAGGGCCTCTGAAATTTTTGTGACTTCTTTGCCACCGCCATGGACCAGAATTATTTTTTCTTGCTGTGATACTTTTTTGAGGTCAGAAATGATTGAAGGGTGAAGCCCCTCTACAACACTTCCTCCTATCTTGATCGTGATCATTTTTTTACACAGGTGTTAGTGGTGAGTATGTGAGACCTTCCATCTCATCAAAGCCTGCCATAATATTCATGTTTTGTATGGCAGAACCTGCGGCTCCTTTCATGAGATTGTCTGATGCCGATAGTACAACCAGTCTGTTGTTGTCCTCATCTATATCAAATCCTACATCGCAGAAATTAGAACCAACGACAAACTTGGGATCAGGAAACTTGTAGAATCCTTTTTTATCCCGAATCAGCCTGATGAATTTCTCATTTTGATACTGTTCACGATAAATTTTCCACAAATCAATCTCGCTTACTTTTTGAGTAAGGAATGTGTGGTTTGTACATAAGATTCCTCTGACTATATCGACAGCATGAGGACTCATGGAAACTTTGATCTTTTTTCCAGCTACCTCACTTAGCTCTTGCTCTATCTCTCCAGTATGTCTGTGCCTTGCGGGTTTGTATGGTCTGATTACTCCTGATCTCATTGCATGATGTGTCCCTGCAACTGATCCTGCTCCGGCACCGGATGAACCAATCTTTGAATCAACGATGATGTGTTCAGTATCAATAATGTTTTTCTTCACTAGTGGATACAGCCCAAGAAGTGATGTTACTGCCATGCACCCAGGACAGGAAACAAGCTGTGCTTTTTTGATCTCTTCTCTATGAAATTCGGGAACGCCAAAGACGGATTTTGATAACAACTCCGGATGCGGATGTTGCCAGCCGTACCACTTGTCATAGTCAGAGGGATTGTGAAGACGATAGTCTGCGCTAAGATCAATTACCTTCATTCCACGGTCGTATAATGTCTTGACTATCTCAGTTGCGGTTCCATGGGGAACAGCTGTAAAAACAATGTCACACTTGTCTGACAATTTATCATAATCAAGCTCAGAAAATGTCAAATCAATAAATCCTTTCAGACTGGGATGGACTCTTGAGACATATTCTCCAACATACTGCCTTGATGTCACCATTGCAATCTCTACTTTGGGATGACTTACAAGTAACCTTAGCATCTCTCCTCCAACATAACCAGATGCGCCTATGACTCCTACCTTCATTGATATCCCTCTAGCATAACATGGTATAATTTAATTGATAAGGTAAAAGGGGGCTTAACTTTTCTTTTCTGTTAGAATGGTATCGGCATCATTTTTAGTCAGACCGTGCATCTTTATGTATTTTAGTAATGCATCAGGGCTTTCAAGTTTGTAATAGCGCATCAAGTTTTCAATCTCCTGGTCATCAGAAATTCTATAGACGAAGTTTTCCTTTTTCGTAACTTTTGATGTGTCTTTTTCTTTTCTTAAATGCACCAATAGATCGTTTGTATTCTTCTTTGATAAAGTTATCTTTTGTTGACTAGCTGTCATGAAAACCAAATTACAACCACAATCAGTACTATTTTCTAGCAGACTTTACGGTAAAGTCTATCATTTCTTTTGGAATATTCTTTTTTGCTACCTTTGCCAATCCCTTGAATTCTACAGTGTTATTTACTTCATGGACAACTAGTCCTCGTTTTTCGTCTTCCATCAAATCTACTCCAAGTATTCCTCCACCTACTGCCTTTGATGCTTTCATGCATACGTCTTCAAGCTCTTTTGTTATTTCACATGCGATTGGTTCTGCTCCAAGTGCAATGTTTGTCTTGAAGCTGCCAGATGAAGTTCGGTACATTGCAGCTACTGCCTGATCTCCTACCACTATTACACGAATGTCCCTGGGAGGTCGCTTTACCATTTCTTGGAGGTAATAGATCCTATCTAGCGGACCGTCACTTAGCTCACGAACTTCGATTATTGCATCTGCCATGTCTTTGTCTTTTAGTGGCATAACGCCTCTTCCCCAACTTCCTATTACTGGTTTGATCACCATCGGGTATCCTGTCTTCTCAAGATTGTCAAGTGCTGCCTCAGATGAGAATGAAAAGTACGTTTTTGGAGTTGGTACGTTGTGTTTTTTTAGCAAAAGTGATGTTATCATCTTGTTTCCGCAATTGGTGGCAACCTCATACCTGTTTATGACTGGCACGCCTAGAAATTCTAGACACGCAGTAAAGTGAAGACCGCGGAAATAGCTTACGCACCTTTCCAATACCACATCACCAAAGTCAAAATCACTTTTCTTGCTTTCAGTATTCAGTTGGGTTATCTTTGCATCAATCATCTTTGTATCGTGACCAAGCTCGATTGCCTTTTCTTCGAGCATTTTCTCCTCTGCCCTTACTCTATCGAACACGATACGGAGCTTTGACATTTACTCTCCCCAATCTTCGCC
>JBOGRG010000029.1:0-2323 GCA_050749365.1 Nitrosopumilaceae archaeon | reverse complement strand
TGAAACACTTGCATTAATGGCAGCTGAAAAATTTGTAATATCTAGCCCAACATTTTCATTTGATGGAATACCAAATTCATTGGATCTTGATATTGATACAGTTAGAAAGTCAATTCCTCCAGTTGTTACGATAAACGGCGAATTTGAATCACGACATCCAGGATATGGTTACAGAGGAGACGTTCCTAATGAGAAAACCATCCAACGTATAACAATCGAGGTTGCACAGACAAACAAAACTCATTCGGCAATTATAGATGATATATGGGATGAAATTGCACAAAAACCAATTGATTGGGATAAATTAAAAGAGAATCTCATCGAATCTCACTCAGGTCCTACATCTAGTATGATTTTGACTGTTGGAAACAAGACTACAAGAGGGTTAATTCCTGTTAGCGTGACTGAAATTTCAGAAAATGTCTCCGATGAGATTACATTTTGGCAATTCCAACCGCTTGGGTATAATGGCGATAATAGAGGCAAGTCATGGGATTTTCTTCCAAAAGACTTGCAGGTAGGTTGGGGATTTTTTGATGAAAATGGCAAGAATCCGTGGGATAATTCTAGAATTCCTCAAGACATGTTTGGCGTTCCAGCAGACTCGCATGGTTATCCAGTTTACTGTGGTGAAGAGAGAATAGATGGAGAATCAGGGCATCCATCAACCATTCCAATCAAACTGGGAACAAATACCGTATATGCAAAATCTGGATCAAAGGGAATCCTGCCAGATTCAGATGGCATTTACACGATAAAGTTTGTCTCGTTGTTTAAAACTACAACTGAACTTCCTGACAATGCAGAGATAATAACAAATGATACAAAACTTTGTGTTTTAGAGCAGACAATCGAAGACGCTACACATGCATATTACACAAAACTAGTTTTCAAGTTCGGAAATTAAAAAATGAAAACTCTACATCTTTCAATAATAGCAATCATAAGTATTATAATCATAGGAGCTATATCATTTATTGTAATTTTAGATGCAAGACATACATTACCATCAATAGAATCTGAATCACGTGGATGCTTAGTGGTGCTACATCCCCATGAAAACAACCTTGTTCTCAAAGAAAGAACTTTGATTTCAGTAAGCAGAATTGAGGCAAATCAAACTACACAGCCATGCACATATCTAAATCAGGATCATCTACAAAAAATTTCAACACTTCTTAGAAAAGCTCTTTCTGGGGCAGACGGATGCAAGGACGGCACAGAAGTATGCCAAGTATCGTATGGAATCTCATCTGAACGGTCTTACGGCTTTGGAATATCTGTACCGGATTCTCAAGATTATGAACAGAGTCTAACACCTGAAGATGCTAAATTGTTGGTTAATCAACTTCGCCTATTTTCTGATGGATACATATACTATGGAACGGTGATATTTGACAACAAGTATTACCTTGTAGTACTACAAACAAGTGACGAAGACACTAGTGCACAGGTTGAAACTAAATTTTTGGAGCCAATTGATTACACTCCAGTTTCACTACAAAGAGAGGAGTCGATAAACTATACTTTACTCGTAAAAACTTGGGCCACATACGGAAGGCCTGCAGCAATTGATCTCTGGGCTTCTTCAGCAGCAAGAGATTCTGGTCTTGATGTGAGTTTTGAATCAGGTCATCTTGTTATTCCTGAAAGAAGTGAAACTGACTCGAAGCTTATCATAAAAGCGGACAAGAACGCAAAGGACGGAATTTATCGAATTCATGTGGGCGGGAGGATAAACGGGGAGGGCTTGATCGGCTCAAATTGTGTCTTATACATGGTCTGCCCTGTCATACAAATAGGAAATTCTAACTGGCAGATAGAGACATTTGGTACTGATAGCAACATGGCAATGGGTGGCAAACCACCACTCAAAGATATATGGGCTGAGCTGAAATTAAACAAGGAGCAATTCAACAAAGCAGACATCGTTGAGATTAGAGCATACGTTATCAATAACAGTACAAAAAGAATTGTTCTTGACACAAAGGAGCTTGTAATCAAGGTAATCAAGGGCACCAGTGTAGGATACTATGACAATCTTTATGGAATTAGAGCAGTTGGTTATTCTGAGAACGATAAACTAGTTCTAGAACCAAACTCAACGACGCTTTTGGCAAGACCGTTTTACTGGGATCAGACTACATTTCATGGATTTGAGGAAGGCAAAAGACTTGAGCCAAGAAAATACAACATGATGATGAGCTTTGGCTCATACAACGGCACAGTCTGGCATGATGATGTATGGTTTGAGATCAAATGAAAAATTGGCTTTCAAGTCACTGGAAAACCATAGCACTGATGATAGGGTTTTGGATTGGTT
>JBOGRG010000028.1:0-1290 GCA_050749365.1 Nitrosopumilaceae archaeon | reverse complement strand
TGTGCCCGTCTTGTCAAATACTGCTACTTTGATCTTTCCTAGCATTTCCAATGCATCACCACCTTTGAATATCACACCATTTTGTGCACTTTTGCTCATTCCAACCATAACTGCAGTTGGTGTTGCTAATCCCAATGCACAAGGACAAGCTACAACAAGTATTGCAACAGCTGGAATTAGTGCAGTGGCAATAAGATGTTCTCCAGGTGCTACAATAAAGTACCATGACAAAAATGTACCAAATGCCAGAACCATTACAATAAAAGCAAAGTATCCAGCAATCTTGTCGACCATTCTTTGCATCGGAGGTTTTCTGCCCATTGCGTCCTCCACAAGCTTGACTACCTGTGCAAGCATTGTATCGCTTCCAACTTTATCGGCTTTGATTACAAGAGCTCCTTCCTTGTTTACTGTACCGCCTATAACTATGTCTCCAGATTTTTTTCCAACTGGCATAGATTCTCCAGTCACCATAGATTCGTCAACTGCAGAATAGCCTTCAAGAACTATACTATCAACTGGAATTTTTTCTCCTGGTCTAACAATGATAATATCTCCTGGTTTGATAAGCTCGATTGGAACTTCAATCTCCTCTCCATCTTTTTTTATTCTAGCAGTCTTTGGTTGAAGCTCAAGCATCTTTCTAATTATTGATGATGCCTTACCCTTCGTTTTGTTTTCAAGATATTTTCCTAAAATTATGAAAGTTATAACAACTGTCGCTGCGTCATAATAGATATTGTGCCATGCAGGGGCAGGAAATGTATTAAACACACTAAACAAGTATGCTGCAGTTGTTCCTGTAACAACCAAGGTATCCATATTTGCTGATTTCATCTTGGCAATTCTGTACGCACCTACATAGAACCTGCTTCCTGTTACAAATTGCACTACGGTAGCAGATAGAAAAATGATGTAAGCTGCTGTTGCTGATCCTGCGAAAGGAACGAATGAAAAATACTCAGGGTAACCAAAGATCATAACTGGAATAGTAAAGATTATTCCTATAGTGAACAACTTCTTCAGTTTTTTTGCTTCTACTTCTTCTGCAGATGCTGAGAGATCTTCACTTAATATTTGATAACCACTTTTATTCAGAACCTGTCTAATATCCGAAAGTGAAAGCAATGCTTGATTGTATTCAACTAGAACTTGGCCGTTTCCGTAATTTGCAGAAGCATATCTGACACCTTCAAGTTCTCTTAATCGTTTTTCTAATCCATCTGCATCACTTGAATCAGTCATACCATTTACTTTGACAGTTAATTTTTCGTATACTACCTTGTAACC
>JBOGRG010000027.1:0-5699 GCA_050749365.1 Nitrosopumilaceae archaeon | reverse complement strand
GTCCACTGTTTTGTTCCTTTATCGACTGAAACCGTAACAGGAACCTTCATTCCTTCAAAGTCTTTTGTCTTCTCGTTTATTGCACTTACAATTTGTAAAATATTTACACCAAGCGGTCCAAGAGTTGGACCAAGTGGTGGTCCTGCATTTGCCTGTCCTCCTGTTACAAGTGCAGAAACAGTTTGAATGTCAGTCATGAATTTTCTTTCCTTAAAACTTTAAATTTAATCCTTGCTACGAAGTTGAAAGTTTTAGGTAGTTTGCATCAACGGTTACTGGTAGCTGGTAAGGCGCATCAAGTAAAATTACAGTTGCTTCTTCTTTGTCATGATCTACTCTGGTAATGGTTGCTTTCATACCTTTGAATGGTCCACCTATGATCTCCACAATCTTATCTACCGCAAGTTCAGATACAGTTGATTTCTTGACTAGATACCCTTCTATGTCTTTGAATTGTAATTCGCCTCTGAGTTGACCACGTATGTGTCTTATTCCTTGCATAGCGTCAAAGGCGGCATTCACATCTATTGCTTCAACTACTACATATCCCTTGAGATTGTCTAAAAGCAAGACAGACTGGATGTTAATTTTTTTTAGTTTGATCCTGTTTTCTAAAAGCCCCATGACTACCTTTTCCTGTCCACCAGTTGTTCTTACCGCAAAGAAGTGAGATTTTTCCTGAGACAACGTTATCAAGATCCGAAAGTAATTACTGTAAAGACAAACTGAATTATAAATCCAATTGTGCCAACTGTAGCAATTCCAAGAAGGACTAGCCTGAGGTGTTGCATATAGTCGTCTTTGTCTGACTTTTTGGCAAGCTTTAGAGTATTTGCCATGTCCCTTAACATCTGTCTTGGGTTGCCCATTGAAGGACGTTAATAAAGTGTACTTATATCTTTTATCACATGCAGTTGCTTGTTGCATACAAATTAGATCCTGCAGGTTACAACATGGCTAATTTCATATCTCAAAACATGAAAAAAGATGACGATATTTATCGTGGAAACAATTTTGATCTTCTTGTAATTCCAACACCTGTAATCTCTGCAGACTGGCTTGAAGAGAAATACAACTATGATGGTTATGTATTTTTATCAAAACACGCTTCAGAAACTGGTACGCTTGCACTGACATGTCATAGTACAGGAAATTTTTCAGATGCACTTCATGGTGGATTTAAGAGGCAAGTGGCAATTCCGCATCCACATTTGCAAAAATCCTATATCCAATCTTTATGGAAGAAAAGAAAAGATTTTACAAAATTTGAAATTACTATAGAAGCAACACATCATGGTCCCACTGCACTAAACAAGCCAGTCTTATTTATCGAGGTGGGCACCACGGAAAAGGAGTGGAATGACAAACAACTATGTGAGGACGTAGCCAAAGAAGTCATCATAGGTGTACTCTCAAAACCACAAAAAAGGTATGACGTAGCGCTGTGCTTTGGGGGTACTCACTATCCTGAAAAATTCACAAAGAAACTGATAGAAGGTGAATATGCCCTTGGAACAGTCATGCCAAAACATGCCTTGGAATTTTTGGACGAAAAGCTATTTTCTCACATACTGGAGCGAAATAAAGAAGCAAAGTTTGCATTCTTGGACTGGAGTGGTCTGGGAAAACATAAACAAAAAGTAATAGATTTTTTAGAGACTACAGATCTTGAAGTGATAAAGATTTGAAGCTTGAAGAAAAAGTTTACAAAAAACTTCTCGAAGTCCCACTAGGAAAAGTAACCACCTATGGCGAGCTTGCAAAGGCAGTAGGCATTAAAGATGGTCAACGACTAATAGGAAAAATCATGAACAAAAATCCCTATCCCATTATAATTCCATGTCACCGAGTTATCAAATCAGATGGAAAAATAGGTGGATATGCATGGGGAGAAAAAATCAAAACTAATATGCTATTAAAGGAAGGAATAAAAATTAAGAACGGAAAAATCGTAGAACCAGAAAAAAACATCCACAGATTCTAGCCTTTTCTTTTTGAATGTGTCTCTTCTATTAAACTGCGAAGATGAGCTAGGTTTCTAATTTGGTTTCCAGCAACCTGTCTGTATAGATTCCAATAGTTCTTGTTTGTAATGTCCTTTCTCTGCTTTGAAACCTTAAGCTGGTGTCGCATGGCTCTCATCTTCTTTACGTACACTTCCTTTTTGCCTACACGAGCTCCTTTCTTTCCTTTCTTTGAGCCTTGTTTTGTGCCACGTCTATTTCTCTGGAATTTTTTAAAGTGTGCTCTGCCTCGGGAGGTTCCTTTTATTGGTCTTACCTCAATTATCTTTGCAGTAACCAAACTTCGTATATTATCTCGAGTAATTGCGTCTGCAACATCGTCTAGATGATCTGAGTCAAACCTGACACGATTTGCTCCAACTCCCAAAATTCTTGAGACTAGTCGTCTTTTTGTCTTAAGATTTACTACCACTTATTGACACCCTTGCGTTAAACATCTTAAAGTTCTTCTCTTTTGCCTTGGCTAGAATTGCAAGTCTCTTCTTTTTTCCAACACCATGGCCAAATCTTATACCATCAGTTTTCGGATCAAGTTTCTCTAAATCTTTGATATTGTAAACTAGATTATCGGTATAGCCAGACGGATGTAATCCTCGTGCGATCTTTGGTCCCCCAAAACCAGCTCTGACAATCTTGGGCCAGCCCTTTTTCTGTTTTCTTTGATGGTTATCAATTCCCTTTGGTTTTCTCCACGATTCTGAGAGTTTGTCATACTTCCAGCTTTCCTGTCTGATAAATGCAGGCCTATGCTGGGACACTTTTTTTCTCAGCTCTAGAATTTCTTTATTGATTGGCATGCAAATGACTCTCGAATTTTAAAATAAATGTGTTTCTGGCAAAAACACACGCTACAAACTACAGTAAGAGATAATAAGGAAATGTGAAGGTTTGTCTTATCTCATGAGTAAGGACTTGAAACCAAAAATTACAAGCAAGTTCATTTCTCAACTAGAAGAACTGGGAATTAAAACAAGCAAGATAAACAGAAATTTAGACGTAAAAACGCTAGTGGAACTTGCTGTACAGAAAAATGAAGGTATTCTTACCTCTACAGGCTCTCTCTCAGTTAAGACAGGAAAATACACCGGCAGATCACCGGATGATCGTTACATAATAGATGATGATGAAACCCACAACAACGTGGACTGGGGTAAAGTGAATCATCCATTTTCTGAGGAAAAGTTTGATAAAATATTCCATAAGATGAAAAAGCACATAGAGGGAAAGGAGACCTTTGTCTTCGATGGTTTTGTTGGCGCTGATCCTGACAACAGATTGCCAATACGGATCATAAACGATCATGCCTGGCAGAACCTTTTTGCACGTCAGATATTCATAAGACCTTCAGCCGCAGAGCTTGAATCGCACAAGCCAGAATTTACTTTGCTTGCTATAAACGACTTTAGTGCCATACCTGAAGTTGATGGGACACGTTCTGACGCATTTATTCTGTTAAACTTCTCAAAAAAGATTGTATTGATAGGAACTACCTCATATGCAGGAGAAATAAAAAAGGCGATATTTTCTGTGATGAACTACATTCTTCCAGAGCGTGGCGTGTTTCCGATGCACTGCTCTGCTAACATCGGAAAGGAAGGTGACACAGCTTTATTCTTTGGACTCTCTGGCACGGGCAAGACATCATTATCTGCAGATCCAAACAGGATGCTAATAGGAGATGATGAACACGGATGGTCAGAGAGAGGAATTTTTAACTTTGAGGGGGGGTGCTATGCAAAATGTATCAATCTCAATAAAGAGGCCGAGCCGCAAATATGGAACGCAATAAAGTTTGGCACGGTTCTTGAAAACGTTGTAATAGATAAGGATACCATGAAACCTGACTTTAATGACGGAAGTATCACAGAAAATACTAGAGCCGCATATCCGCTTGATTATATTCCAAGAGCAATGATACCAAGCTTAGGGGGAAATCCAAAAGTCATCGTATTTCTTACAGCAGACGCCTTTGGGGTGATGTCTCCAATAGCCAAACTGACAAAGGAAGGTGCAATGTATCACTTCATGTCAGGATATACAAGCAAGCTCGCAGGAACAGAAAGAGGGATAACAGAACCAAAGGCAACATTTTCGGAATGTTTTGGCGCACCGTTCATGTCACGTCATGCATCAGTGTATGCTAAGATGCTTGGAGAAAAAATCACAAAACACAACACGATAGTCTATCTAATCAACACAGGGTGGTCAGGTGGTCCATATGGAATTGGCAAGAGAATAAACATAAAGTATACAAGAGCTATGGTCACAGCCGCACTCACAGGTACACTTAACATAGTAAAGTATCGACACGATGACATCTTCAATCTAGATGTACCTACTACATGCCCAGATGTACCTTCAGAAGTACTAGATCCGAGAAATACATGGATAGAGAAGGATGCCTATGATCTTTCTGCAAAAAAGCTTGCACAGATGTTTGTAGAGAACTTTAAGAAATTTGGATATACTCCAAAAGAAATAAGGGAAGCAGGACCTCACATTTCAGAATAAGATTAGATACGTCTAGCCTTTAGCCCAACTATGATGGCTGTTACAAGTATTCCTGAAATTATAAGGATGTGTTTTAGTGTAATACCAAATAATTCCAAAAATTCAAAACCGGTTTTCTCTGAAGGGTTTTGAATTATAATGGTTGCATATGCACTATCTGTTCCATTCTGTGTAGTTATCTGTGCTTCAATCCAATGTTCCCCTCCATCATACACTGCAAGTGATGAGTTTTTTTGAGGTGTGATTGATGTGGTCCTACTTATACCTGTGTCCTTATTTGTTAAGGAAATTTTTGCATATGACCAGCTTTCTGGATAATAAAGATCAAAACTTAGTACGCCATTTTTTTCTATTGCGTTGATTTGGCCTTTTGTTATGTGAACAAGAATTGGAATGTGATAGGAGGTTTTACCACCGTTTATAGTAAGTACTTCTTCAAAGTCGCCGATTTTTTCTTCCATGACAGATGTCTTAACATTTAAAGAATCATTTTCTATGAAATGTTCAAACACTATGCCGTTTTCTTTTGATGAAAATTCAATTTCAAGTTGTGGTATAGTTTCTTGCATGTTTTTCAAATGCAATGACTTTGTCTGAGATGATTTTTCAAGAGAGAGATTGAAGACAAGATTGTGTGGTAATATGATCAAGTCTGCAGAAAATGCCTTTGCAAGATTGATTCTTCCACTTCCTGCTACCTCTACAGGAAAAACACTTCCATAGGGGTCTGTCACGGAGTCTGATGTGGTGGAAAGTAACGAAGTGATTTCAGGCGGGGTAAGATCGGGATTTTTTTGTAAAAGTATGGCTGCTGCCCCCGATACATGGGGTGCTGCGAAACTTGTTCCACTTGTTAGGTTGTATTTACCATTTATGAGAGTAGAGTTTACAAACACGCCTGGTGCCACAAGGTCTGGTTTTATGTAAAATTGAGACACAGGTCCACGTGAACTGAAATGAGCAACAAGGTCTGGATGGTAAAACACATTTAGCTTTGCAATTGTCTCTTTTTGTAGACTTTCTTTGAGGGCAAGTCCCTCATCTCTTGAGATTGATATGGCAGGTATTGTTGGGGTGTAACTAACAGTACCATTTGGATAGGCAAGTTCACCAAAGAATATTCCAGGCTCATTATTGTAAACTATCAAGGCCTTGGCTCCACTT
>JBOGRG010000026.1:0-2817 GCA_050749365.1 Nitrosopumilaceae archaeon | reverse complement strand
ATGATGAAAAACAACGAAACCATTCGTCTGACTTCAGAAAGTGTAGAGAGTCTTGCAGATATAGAAGAGCCACCTTACGCGATATTGAGGAAAGTTAACTGGAAGGCATAGAGTATTCTTTGTTCTTATAGACAAAAGGCGATGAAAGAGCTACAAGATGAAAGGAAGCCATTGATGTTATAATCATCAAATTTTAAATGAAAAATTTAGAGCGCCAAGTAAGGGATTGGTACAAAAAGTTTGACATTCTTGCAAAATTTAATTCAAAAAACAGGCGTGGCAGCTTAGATAGAAAGTTTTCTGGCTTGTTTTTCTTTGAATAATTTGTAGATGGTCAAACCGTTAAATCCAAAAATTATCGCTAAACCAAGGTATGCAAGAGATTGACTGTATTCTATCAAAGCAGCCGATACCCCTGTTCCAAAAATACTTGGAAGAAAAGAGAGTACATATAGCCACCAACCACAACAGCCAAGGGGAACTAGCGAGAAAAATGAAAAAAATGAAGTTGCCGCTGTGCTGGTTGAATTTCCACCAAAAGCCTTTCTCTTTACATTAAGACTACAACCTAGATTCTTGGCATGACTTGAAAGAAACATTTGCAATCCTACACCAGTTCCCATTCCTATTATGATTGGAGAATTTAGCTGAAATGCTGCACTTATAGCATAATATGCAGCAAGAGCTGGAGTAGTTACTACTACCACTGTAAGATATACTGCAATTGTTATAACGCCAACTAAAATTCCCTTAAGGAGCGGTTTCAAAACCAACTATCCCTGATAAATTTCCGTATCAGGATGGAAAGCTACCCATTCAAACCAGAAACCAGGATTGAATACAACTCTTGATAATTGTTTTCCCTCAAGTTGTCCTGAAACTGCCAGTCCATCAATATTCCATTCTGTGCCTGTTTGCTTGTCAATTATCTTGTTATTTGAAAATTCAAACTCCAGAACTTGACCTTCCAAGGTTCTATCAAATGCTCTAGCCATACTAGGAAATAATGAAACAAGCAAAATTTCTTTGTCATTTAATTTGTCATTGATAACCTTGTTTGATTCAAGATCAGCTAGTTTGTATGCCTTGTAGGTATTGTGATCATCAAAGCCTAGGATTATTTCTTTTGGATGCATCCTGTTGTCATAGTTTTCAACTGGAAAGACTAGCTGTGAAGATGTGTAATAATCTCCGTAAGGATCTGAGCCATATGGTCTAGCGTAACCTGTGTCAGTAGTAAGAACAAGACTAGCTGGATACAATGACTTCCAGTCAGACCATCTTACAACATCAAATGGGATTCTTTTCAGCTCGTATCCTGTTAGCTCGCCAGTGATTGCCTTGCCAATAGCTTGACTCCATTGTGAATCAGTGTTTCTATCATACATCACAAGGTTGCTGTTATACAACTTGCCTGAAGTTCCAAATTCCGTCTCAATGCTGTTTACTTTTCTTTCAAAGACTTGGTTTGTAAAACATAGTGGACAGTATGTTACAGCTATGGGCGTATTGCCAAGCTTATCATTTACAATTTCATGCCAGACCATGATAAAAAGAGGGTAAGCCTTTGTTTCACCATTTAATCGCAATCCTATTACAAGATCATCGTCAGAGACAAAATTTGCCTCTAATGCACTAACAAATTTAGGATTATCTATTGATGGGATTCCATCCTTTGGAGGCCCGCCACTTTTGATCTTGTCAAGTGGTACTATGTGTTTTATTCCATCTGTAATCATTATTTCATCTTGTACCTCAGAAGTTTGTGAATCATTAGGACTTGAGATTGAAAAGGGAGCAACAATTAGAATTCCAATTATTGCAAATGCAGCTGCAGCTGTGATGGCGTATATTGTTTTTATCACTGGCAATCAACTGATTAAAAAATATTAAAAACTTGTTCCAAATTGATTTCTAAAATATCATCTGATTTGGATCTAATTTGGAAAAATGCCTATATGCTATCAGCTAAATGTGGCACCTAATGAATCAGAAACTGAAATACTTAGGATTTCTTGCAATACTACCAGTGCTTACAGTGGCATTGACTGGAGGTTTTGTTGATGCAGATGCAGCACTGAAAAAAGGAAGCGGTTCACCAAATACAGCAACAAATTCAAAGAAAGTATGTGGTGATCGATTATGCTCCGAAGTCAAAAAAGAGTCAATGATGAAGAGCAAAGAACCTGCTATGGAAGACAAGGCTATGAAAGAAAAAGAGATGATGATGGAGCCTGCTGAATCAAAAGATTTAGGATCCGTACTAAAACTGTCTAGAGCAAGTGTGCCAGCAACGATTCCCTTGCACAAAGGACTCTATGATGGAAAAGCAGTCTATTACATCATAACTGACTCTAGTGATGCCACACATGCTGATTTGATTGGCAAATCGCAGAAATGGAAAGTGGAATTAGCTCCACCACTTGCCAAGACTCCAAAAGCTGTATTAGATCCAGTCTACATGTTTACCAATGGAGTAAAAGGTAATGGAATTCATGGATTCCAAGACGAGGTATTTGCCAGCACTCCTGCACAGACCGAAGATTATAGTGCCATACGAAACGTAATTCACGTAAGCTGGAATAACCAGCAAAGTGCAACTGTACTGCAATCTGTTAAGGAAATACAAGATGCAACATCCTCAGGAAAAGTCAATCTTGAAGAAACAAGTGTTGTCTTGAATGTTCCTCAGATTGTTTGGCCAGATGGCCAGATGCCTGTAAAAAAGGACAAGACCTTGACTGATGAGACGCCATATGGCGAGGCCCAAGTTCTTGATATAGACACTAACAAGATGAAAGTGACGTTTGTTGCACA
>JBOGRG010000025.1:0-3239 GCA_050749365.1 Nitrosopumilaceae archaeon | reverse complement strand
GATCTATGGTAAAGGCAGGAGTTGATTTTGGAAAAGATAATCCAATCTCTCGTGGTTGTCCTGACGCATCTCTAAAATCAAAGTAACTTACTTCTATGCTTCCACCCGCTGGTGAGATCAGCGCTGTTCTTTCCCTGTTACATATTTGTGAAGGCATTTTGAAGCTTCCTTTGAATACACCAGTGCCAGGCCCTGTCTCGGTAAGTGTAAATCCAGTCGACCCCAATCCTCCAGTCTCAACACCATTTATTGTACAGCGTTGGTATCTGAATCCCTTTATCTTGATTTCAAGAAGGGTGTTACCGCTTGTATCTCCTACTGTGTCATCTGCTGACGAATTTGGGCTATTTACCACAATGTAAGTATCAATTATATCATGCTTTGTGTTAAGATCAGCATCTGTTAAAATCACAACAACAGGTTGGCCAAACCTATACGTTTTTGATTCTAGGGTAACTGTACCAGTATGTGTTTTAATGTTACTCTTTGCAGATACACCTGTCTGTACACCACTACTATGGATATCAGAATATGCTAAATTTATTCCACTTGCGTCAGTAAGTTTGCCATTTACTATAAATTTTATTTCGTTACTAATTGTACGTAGATTAAGAATTAGATTTGGATCAAACTGATTTAGTTGATTTACAACCGCATATTCCATTGTCCCTGTAAAGACTCCAGAATTGCCTGAGGTTTCTTCAAGCTCCGCTCTGTATATTGCGTTGTTTATTCGTTGACCATTTCTATCTCCAAAAGAAAATAGATCAAAGACTATGGGGTGTGTATCTTGTTCATTTGATATAGTTCCAACATTTGGGGTGTTATTTGATGCATCAAAGTTTATTTCCAAAAATACTGGCAACGAGCTTGATACTAAGTTTATGGCAACTATATCTACATCGTCTATCTGAACAAGTCCCTTTCCAGATGATATATCCCCACTATCTAAGATTTGAATTACTGACGTGCCGGCTAGCCCACCAAAGTGTAATGTCATGCTTGTGTCTGAAAAAGATGTTATACCAAGCTGTTGTTCAAATGATCGTAGATCATAGTTTATCCAGTTCGTTCCGCCTGTGTTTGCAACAGGCGCAGCTAGAAATAAGCTCTGTAAAGTATTAGCCGTAATTCCAAGGTTTAGTGTGATTTTCTCGAATTGTCCATTAAAAGTAGTAGATCTAGTATCTATTATCAATCTATCAGAATTTGTATCTGGTACACTCGATGGAGGTGAGGGTAGAATGGTCTCAAGAGGCGTAGCAAAGTCCTCATAAAACTTGACACTGGACGCACTTTGCAAAGTAACGGGATTTCCAATCTGTAGCGTAGGTATGATTGCTGAGCTCCTAAATACATCCAGACGTTCACGAGTTGCTTGGTTGATGTTCTGATCAGAGTCTACCAGTGTAATGGTTGCTTTTTGACCAGGATTGAACTGTCCACTTTGAGCACCAAATGCAAGTGATGCCGTAACACTGCCTGATACTATTGAGGTTGATTTTGAGTTGTATTCTATTATAGCTGATTGACCACGTGGAGCACTAGTTAAAATTCCAATTGTTGATTTGTTATTAAAATCAGAGCTTGTAAAAATTCCAGAATATGGTTCCGTTTCTACAAGTGTAACTATTTTGTCATAGGTTGTTGCGCCATTGGTAACAAAGCTTGTTGGCTGGCGCTGGTTAGTCTTTAGTTCCGCTACAGCACCAACAGTTAGTCCCAAATTACCATTTTCTTCAAACCCAAGACTGTTAAGATGTGGATTTAAATCTATCAACCCACTGCCGCCATTTCCAGAGTCTGAACCTGATTCTGTGAAGGCGCGATAGAAAGTTGCTCTTGGAGAGTTGATATTAAATGTCCAAGAATCTACTGATGTAGGATCTTGGTTTAGCTGTATATCATTTACAGTAACAAAGACTTCGGCGCCTTTAGGATATCCAGCTCTATTGAGATTTAAGGAGATGTTTGGAATATCAGAGTAAGATAGATCAACTCTTTGAGAGCCACCAGCTTTATTGTAAGTTATAACAACATTTTTGCTGAAAGAAAAAAGTTGTATAATTGGCCATGCATCATTATCGATTCCAATCTGGCCAACCGGTATTCCTGTATTTGTATTAAGACTTCGTGAAATTCTTACTACATTGTTTTTATTATCAGTATTAGTTGGTGAGAGTGTACAAGCAGTAAATGAAGCTGTGCCTTGTGTTGAGCCTGTTACTCCATCATATCTTGGAATTGCTACACCATCCGTCGCTGGAAAACTTACTCCCAATACTGATGCAGGTGTAGAACTATCACAAAAGGCACCAAAGTCTAAGCTCTTTCCTGCTGCTCCTAGAGGTACAACTTGATCTGCTTGTTTGGCTTTCTCTGTGTTCGCAAAATATGCATACCAATTTCCATCAGAACCTTGTGCCATACGTAGTTTATTTCCATTTAATGTAACGTCTGGTTCTCCTGTTCGCTCACTTATAGAGTTGATGTCATTATCTCTTATGATAACTTCAATTACCATAGCACCAGAAAAGTGATTCGCAAAAAGGTCGTTTTCTGCAGACACAAAGAGATTTGGATGATCAGGGTGTGCTTCACTAATACTGGAAAGTGGTGCTGCTATTAGCAAAATCAGTAAAAAAATCAAAATTTTGTGCAATTTTATTCTATAATTAGAAGATTACCCGAACTACCAAATATTGTTGTCGAAGGATTTGTACTTTCATATCAATTTGAAATTTTAATTGTATGAAGAGTTAATTCTTAAGTTTTTAAATTCTATGAGCTAGACAAATATGCTAGTTAGATACATCAAAACCATTCCTACGGCAAGCCCAGAGACTATTGCAGTGTTTGAAAGCGTTTTTTCTCCATCCTCTCTTATCCAGTTTATAATTGAGACAACTACTTGGAATATTGCACCAGCTCCTACTGAAAGAAACACCACAGCTGCAAATGGAGAATAGACAAAGCCACCAATCCATGTACCAAAAATTACTGGCGTTCCTGCAATCATTCCCATGATGGCAAGTTTTCCTATCATAGGCTTTCCTCGTGCCATGGGTGCTGCAATTGCAAGACCTTCGGTGGTATTATGTATGGTAAAACCTACGATAAGAAAGGTGCTAAGCGCAATCTCCCCAAGACCAATCGCTGCTCCTATTGCAAGTCCCTCACCAAGATTATGAAGACCTATGCCTATTGATATCATCAAAGCAATTGCGATAGGTTTTGTC
>JBOGRG010000024.1:0-6635 GCA_050749365.1 Nitrosopumilaceae archaeon | reverse complement strand
CTGAAGTACCAAAACCGACGTCCTGACTACATCGCTGCATGGTGGAACGTAGTAAACTGGGACGAAGTAGACAAGAGACTTTCAAAAGCATAAACACTCTCTCTTTTTTGTTTTTATTTAATATATTTACTAGAACAAGCTGGAATCAAGCTATCTTTAGGGCAAAATAAGATTGAAAACTTGATTAAGTTATCTTCTAAATTAGACTAAATAAATGTAAAAAACTTTAAACGTAAGAAATTGTATTTGATAAATTATGTCGGTATTAGGTGGAGGCAGTGCTGGAGTTAGTTACCCATGTGACTGCAAGAACTGTAAAGAAAAAGGACATGACAAATGCGGATGCTGTCAAAGAAGCTATAATGACGGTAATTCATGGAGAAATTACAATTATTAAATTCTAAATAGAACCTATCAGATATGAGTAGTGGATTTAACCTGTTTTACCCTCCGAAAGTTAACAAAGAGAATTTTTGTGTACCAACCTCTAATATCTTACCAGAAGTTATCTTCAGAATGCATTTATAGGCGGGCAAGAGAATTTTTTGCAATGAGTGAAGAACAAGCTCAAGCACTAATCCAACAGATGCAAGCACTTGAAGCTTACATGGCAGATTTAATACAAAAAGAAGAGGCTGTCCTAAGGCTCTTACAAGAATCATCAGATGCCATAGAATCAATCAAGGCTCTAGATGGTAACTCACAGCATGATACCCTAGTGCCAGTAGGCATGGGTACGTACGTGAAAGCAAAAATCCAGCCAAACGAAAAGATGATTCTAAATATTGGCGCGGGAGCTGCTATTGAGCAAGATAAAGGCACCGCATTAAACTACGTGGAAGCGAGGATTAAGGAATTAGAAATTGCGCTACAGCAATTATCATCGCAAAGACAAGAAATTACAGCAAGGCTTGAGTATGGTCAACAGGAACTAAACAAGCTAATACAAGCAAATCGTAGCTCAAAATAAAGGCAATAAATCATGTTTGATAAACTAAGGAACGCGTTTTCTTCTGCAGCCAAGAGCTTTAGCCAAAAGGAGCTAAAGGAAAAAGACATAGACGCAGTTCTATCTGATCTTGAAATTGCACTTATGGAATCTGATGTTGCAACAGAGGTAATTGATTCTCTCAAGTCAGATTTAAAGCAGAAACTAATTGGTGCAACGGTTGACAAAGACCAGATAGAAGACACTGTAAAGCAAAGCTTACGACAGAACATCTCCAACCTGTTTGACTCTGCTGGAAAAATTGACATTTTATCGAATATAAAAAAGAAAAAAGATACTGGTGAACCATACATCATACTATTTTTGGGTATAAATGGAACAGGAAAAACTACTACATTGGCAAAGGTTGCGTATCTTTTACAACAAAACAAGTTCTCTGTAGTGATTGCAGCAGCTGACACTTACAGGGCAGGTGCAATAGAGCAGCTAAGCGAACACGCTAAGAGGCTGAATCTAAAAATCATAGCGCAAAATTATGGTTCAGATCCCGCCGCTGTTGCTCGTGACGCGGTACTTTATGCCAAATCACACAAAATTGATTGTATCTTGGTTGATACTGCAGGCAGAATGCAGACAAGTAAGAATCTCATGGATCAGATATCAAAGATCAACAAAGTTGTAAACCCTGATTTGAGACTCTTTGTTGGAGACTCACTTGCAGGTAATGATACAGTAAACCAAGCACGAGAATTCCATCAGTATACCAAGTTTGAAGGAGCAATACTTACCAAAAGTGATGCTGATGCCAGAGGAGGGGCCGCTATTTCTATAGTCAAAGTCACATCAGCCCCAATTCTGTATCTTGGTGTAGGACAAGAGTACAAAGACTTGAGAACCTTTGATAAGGAATCATTTTTAGAAACTCTATTTGGAGAAGCAAAAGAGCTTACACCTCCACAAATATCAACTGAAGTTCAAGCTACAAAATTACAAGCTGAAACATTTACACCAACAGTGGAAAAAACAAAACAAGAAGTAAAACCAGAACAAACACCACCAAAGCAAGAAATCGAAGCTAAATCCGAACCAAAAGTAACACCGCAAGCAAAGGATGAAGATCCATTTGCAGGCATTGCTACAAAAGACATTGAAAAATATTCTGAACTATTTGATGCTCCACCGCCAGAAAATGACAAAGAAGCAGTAGAGCTGGTAACAAAAATCAAAAAATGGATTTCACAGGGACGACCAAAAGCCAGTAAATCATTAGAAGAACAGCAGACTCTGGAACAAGAAGATACTAAAACTAACAAGAAGCATTCCGTATTTGGTTGGGGAAGAAAATGAAACTCAAAACAAAGGATTTACTTACACTAAATGAGCTTGACAAAAAGGAAATAGAAGAAATCATTGATAATGCAGTAAAGCTAAAAAAAGATCTAAAAGCTGGAATCGTTAAGCCACTCTTGAAGAACAAAACACTTGCAATGATTTTTCAAAAACCTTCAACTCGTACACGCGTAAGCTTTGAAACTGGAATGTTTCAACTAGGAGGATATGCTTTAACATTATCTTCAGATGACTTGCAGCTAGCACGAGGCGAAACAATAGAAGACACCTCAAAGACGCTTTCACGTTATGTCGATATCATAATGGCACGAGTCTATTCACACGCAGACATAGAAATACTTGCAAAAAACTCTACGGTTCCAGTGATAAACGGATTGTCAGATTCGTTCCACCCATGTCAAATACTGGCAGATCTTATGACAATAAAAGAAAAAAAGAAAAAACTTGGTGGCTTGAAGCTTGCGTGGATTGGTGACGGTAACAACGTATGTAATTCAATGATTTACGGCTGTGCAAAGACTGGAATCGATATTATCGTTGCAACACCAAAAGGATATGAGCCAGATACAAAAGTTGTAAAAGAATCTAAAAAGTTGACTGATGTTGAACTATTACACGATCCTGTCTTAGCTGTAAAAGATGCTGATGTGGTCATGACTGATACATTTGTATCCATACATCACCAAGCAACTGACAGGGCAAAGGACTTTTTACCAAACTTTCAGGTAAACTCAGCTCTTATGAAAAAGGCTAAATCAAATGCAATCTTTTTGCATTGTCTTCCTGCAAAACGAGGACAAGAAGTAACAAGTTCAGTAATAGATAGTCCACAGTCAGCTGTTTGGGATGAAGCTGAAAACAGATTGCACGTGCAAAAATCTTTGATGGTTGCACTGCTCAGAGTCTAACGTTTATAAGAGCTTCGCCGAAATTTTTTGTGAAAGAGATTAGCAATGGCATATTCACAAATATTGCGTAGACTGAGGGAAGAGAAGACAAACTATAGAAAAAGACGGGGTCTTCTCATGGGTAGGAGAGACTTTATCACGGTACAAATTTCAAGCGAGAATACTTTGGTACAAATCCACAAGCCAGAGATAGCAGGTGACAAGGTACTTGCCTCTGCGCATTCTAGAACACTTTTGGGTAAAGGCTGGAAGGGCTCAAGAAAGAGCATACCAGCAGCTTATCTTACAGGATATCTCGCAGGAAAAAAGGCACTTGCACAAGGAGCTAAAGATGCGGTACTTTATAGTGGTACACGAAGATACACCCAACGAATGGCAGCAGCACTAAAAGGTGTAATAGATGCAGGTCTTCAAGTCCCTGCAGATGAAGAAACTTTTCCAGACAAAGAAAGACTTGCAGGTAAGTATCTTAAGGTTACAAATGATGTCAATAAAATCAAATCTGCAATAGATGGTAAGGTTAAAACCAAATGAGTCAGATGGAACAAAAACTTAGAAGAGAAAGAAGGGAGCAAGAAGAACAGTGGATCCCAAGGACAAGGCTTGGTGTACTGGTAAACACTGGCAAAATCACTTCGATGAAAGAAATTTATGAAAATGGTTACAGAATACAGGAATCCGGTATAATCAAAAAACTTTTGCCTGGTATTAAGACTGAAGTGATTGATGTTGGAATTGTACAAAAGCAAACTACCAACGGTGAATACACTAGATTCAAAGCGCTGGTTGCAGCTGGAGATGAAAGTGGTTGGCTAGGAATAGGTCAGGGAAAATCAAAACAGATGAGAATTGCAATTGAAAAAGCTACAAACGCAGCTTATCTAGCTGTAAGTCCAGTAAAACTTGGTTGCGGAAGCTGGGAGTGCAGATGTGATCAACCGCATTCTGTTCCATTTAAGGTACGAGGGAGGGGAGGAAGTGTTACAATTGAAATCATACCAGGGCCAAGAGGACTTGGGCTGGTTGCCGGAGGAAGCATTAGGAACCTTTTGAAACTTGCGGGCCTAAAAGACGTCTGGACAAAAAGCAAGGGTTCTACAAATACAATGACTTCTACGTCACGGGCTGTTCTTAACTGTCTTAGACAGACATTTAGTCAGGGTTGATTGATAATGACAAGTGCTTTCTTAGTAGTGCGAATGAGGGGAACAGTAAATGTACCTCACTGGGCACGAACTACGCTGAATCTTTTGCATTTAGACAAAAGATTTAGAGCAACAATAATTCCATCAAGAGAAAATACCCCAGGAATGTTGAATAAGATAAAACATTACGTTTCTTGGCAAGAAGTAGATGTCCCAACAACCAAAGAACTTTTGGAAAAAAAGGCGCGAAAAGATGGATACAAAAAAATCACTACAGAAGACATTGCAAAATTAGGATTCAAAAGTGTTGATGAGCTGGCCAAATCTTTGGCAGAAGGAACAGCTTCATTATCAAAACTAAAACCATTAAAACCATGGTTTGCATTGTCTCCTCCAAGACACGGCTTTAAGCGAAATACAAAGAGGATGTATGGAGAAGGAGGAATTTTAGGTAATCATAAAGAGCTTCTAGTTCAAGTGAGGAAAATGATGTAAAATGACAACCAGACTACGAAAGACACGAAAGTTTAGAGGAGGAAGAAATCATGGATGGGGACAGATAGGTCAACACAGAGCAAGTGGTCACAAAGGCGGTCTTGGTAGGTCTGGGATGCATAAACACCACTTTATCAAGATGCTTCTAACAGATCCGCATCATTTTGGTCATGACTCTACTCACCCACCGCATCCAAACCTTGTGAGAAAATGGATCAGTGTAAGAGACCTTGATGCTTTCTTTGCAAAATTTGGGAAACAAGAAGGAGGAAAAAAGGTTATAGATCTTAAAGAACTTGGTTATGACAAGCTTCTGGGGGGAGGCCAGACCAAGAACGCTTACACTGTCAAAGTTGACAGGTTTTCTGCATCTGCAGCAGAAAAAATAAAGCAAGCGGGGGGCGAGGTGCTTGCAGAGGCATGATTGAGGAAGGAACACCAACAGGTCTTTTAAGAAAAATAATACAAAAAGCCGAAGTCTACATCCCACAGGTTCCAAAACCGAAAAAGAAACTCTCACTACAGGTTCGCCTCATGTGGTGTGGCTTGGCTCTTTTTATCTACATGATAATGGCACAGACACCTTTGTATGGCGCAACAATTCCAGAATTTGATTTTCTTGCCTTTGCAAGGGTGATCTTCGCATCTCAACAAGGAACGCTTGTAGAACTTGGTATCGGACCTATAGTTACAGCTGGACTCTTGATGCAGCTTTTAAAAGGTTCTGAGATCTTTAAACTTGATTTTAAGAAAACAGAAGATCGAAGTCTCTTTCAAACTGCTACAAAGCTTGTTACATACATTGTGATTGTTGCCGAATCAGCTCTGTACGGCATCTCTGTTTATGGTCCGGGACTTCCATCACCTGAGGTAGGTTATATCCTGATTGGTCAACTTATGGCAGCGTCAGTTATAATCATGCTTTTGGACGAACTTATTCAGAAGGGATGGGGACTTGGAAGTGGAATTAGTCTCTTTATCATGGCTGGTGTAGCGCAGCAAATACTGTGGAGTTTGTTTAGCCCAATTCCTGCAGGGGACGGAGGAACAGTAGGTGTACTGCCATATCTAGGCACATCACTTGCACAGGGAGATATATCGGATGTACTTTTCAGGTCTAACCAACTACCAAGTATCTTCGGACTGTTTCTGACTGCAGGAATTTTATTGATTCTGGTTTACACTCAGGGAATAAAAGTTGAGATCCCCATTATCTCTACAAAGTATAGAGGATTTTCTGCTGTTTATCCAATTAAAATGATGTATGTCTCTAACATTCCTGTTATTTTAGCATCTGCACTAACTGCAAATGCAGTATTTATGGGCCAGCTCTTCTGGGCAAACTACAATCCAGCTAACAACAATGCTTTTATGAATTTCATTGCAATGTTTGATCCAACAAGTCCATCTACTCCGATAGGAGGAATACTGTACTACATTACTCCCCCACGTGGTCTTGATGTCGCAGCGTTGGATCCTATGCGGGCAGTACTATACGTCTTGTTTATGATAGGAATTGTGGTCTTGTTTGGAAGACTGTGGGTAGAACTTGGAGGATTATCAGCCAAGACAGCTGCAAAGAACCTTCTTGACGCTGATGTTCAAGTACCTGGTTTTAGACGCTCAAACCAGCCTGTAGAGAACCTGCTGCAAAAGTACATTCCATCTGTTACTATAATTGGTTCTATGATTCTTGGCATAATGGCAGGTGTATCTGATGTTTTAGGAGTATTTGGAACTGGAATTGGAATGTTGCTAACGGTAGACATTTTGATAAACTATTACAAC
>JBOGRG010000023.1:0-9531 GCA_050749365.1 Nitrosopumilaceae archaeon | reverse complement strand
TTTATTTACTATAAACAGATCTGAAATTTCAATTGGAATTGAACCACGATTTTGAACCTGTACTGAAAGCTTGTTGTTATTGCTACCGTTAATAAATGCAGCAATAGAGAATTTTTCTTGGGTTTTTAAAATTTCTTGGTCAGATATTGCACGTTGTAAAGTGACCAGATCGGACTGAAATTGTATTGCGGTCAAAATCGCCGTAAATGCACCCACCATTAACACAAGGAAGAAGAATCCTCCGACTACGGTTGAAACTGATTTTCGTTCTTTTAACATCTATTCTTCATCCTTTATTACTTTGCGCTACCACTCCGTATGTTAAATTCGAATGGGTCAACAGTATTAGCAGTAAAAATTGAAATTCTTATTGGTGTTGTTAGCTGAATGTCTGGGTCAATGCCTGTGCTGAGCTTTATAACTACAGCGACTTCCAGACTAGCTCCTACCTCGTTTGTAGTGAGTAAAGTGGCAGTAGTGGTCTGAGTAGCACTACCGCTAGATCTATCGAAAGTAACTTCGTATAAAGCGTATTGTCCACCTGCTGATGGTGCAGAGCTAACCCATCCATGCGCAACATCATTTACTATTATGTTATCCAAATAGATAGATCCAGCTCCCTCATTTCTCAGTAATAATACTATGTGTTCAGTATTAGCACTTGTACATGATATTGTACACAATTTCCTATCTGTGGTAGCGCTATTATCTACAGTAGTTATTCCTAAAAGATCTTGACCGTCTCTTGTATCATATCCTACAATTTTTATGGCCGCTACATTACTACTTTGAACTGGCTCAACTGCTAGATTGTCTTTGACTCCACTGCTTGAAAATAAACTCCAGACCATCACTCCTCCAATTACTGTAATTGCTACCATCAACAAAGTTGTGATTACATCTGATATGGCTCTACGTTGAAATTTTATTTTTGGAAAGTATGCTTGAATAAACATAAGTTTATACCTCATATAACATTCTCATAGTTGATGTAGATAACAAATGCGTGCCTAGTTTTACAGATCATTTTAATGTTGAAAAATTATGTATTAAATGGAGTCGCTGTTGTCTCAAATATGTTACCACCTGTTGTACTTACTGTAATTCTATATTTTTTATCATTATAGGGACTATTTTTCCATTGGTTTGGTAATGTACCATCAGCTTCGTATTTGACTCCTACAAAACTATCGATGGGTATTTTCTGATTACCCCCACTCCCACCGGTACGATTATGTAGAATAAGTGATTGGTCATCAATTCTTGTTATAGTAACAGATTCAATATTGATTTCTACTGTGCCAGTATTTCTATAATATATGTACACATCATCTGAATCAGGATCAAATCGCACATGTTCTATTGCTAGGCTTTCGCGTACAGATTGTTGTTGATCAGAACCGAAGGTAACTAAGGAGGCAGTAAAATTAGTTATTCCTTGCATTCCCTGAACCAAAATTATTGAGCCAATAGCTGCAACGATCGCTAGCATAAATAAAGTTCCAATAATTTGGCTAACACCTTTTCTTTGCACAGTTATTCTATTAATGAAAGAAAATGTCATCGTCGGTCCAAATTACAGTTTTTTTATTTCTTCGCTGTTTGCATGTAAACGAGTTTTAAGAATCTGTTCTACGGCAGGAATTATTTCGTTGAACTTTTTGTCAGTAATTATAGATATGTCATGCCCAGCGGCCATGGCTTTTGCCTTGTCTGACACGGATGGAAATCCTATGAAAATGGCAAGGGTAGGCAATATGTCAAAAACTTTACCAAACATAGAGTACACCTCGTTATCGTCAACAACAGTTTCCGCTCCTTTAATATCTATGATTATGGTCTTGTTTTCATTATTGTATGCACAAACGCTAGCTGTATGCGAAACGCCACTTTTCCCCTTTACTGCAGAAGATTCTTCTATAACAAAACCATGTGATATTAATAATTTCTGAAGCTGTGGAACAAGAGAATAGGTATAGTTATGTAAGGTCGTGGAATCGGCTTTAAGCTTATAATTTGGTACAACCATGATGGCTGCTTGATTAATCTCAAAATCATGATTGAACTTTCTGCAATGTAATTTTAAAATAGCGTCGTCAAACTTGGTCTTACAAGTATTACATTGGTACCACATTCCAAGTATTCGTATTTCTTTTTTCAGATCCCTGACAATATTTTTGCATGATGGGCACTTTTTAATATCCTCAACAGCTGTTACTCCAAAATCAGTCTTTTCTGCAATATAACCACATGCCTTGTGTTCTATAAGGTTAAGTTTTATAATATCCAACGAAGAGCAGGCTGAGCAATAAAGTCTAAGACTAGTAGCAAAATATTCTGAGTGCTGAGGACAAACAGCAAGTCTTTCATAAACACCCCTTTCAAAAATGGCTACAGAAGGCGAGGCTAGTTTATCTAAAACATCTACGTTATACACGTCTTCGCCGATTTCTGATAACAGTGGATAAGACACACGGTTTTCTTCCAAGTTAATGGATGGATTTATTGCATTTTCTTGACTGCCAGACAAGAGCTCGATTAATCGTTCTATCTTTTCATTAGTTATCTCACCTATCGCAAATTCTGATTGTTGTCTTGATGGGCTATTTACAGATGAGAGTTCTTTTGATGAAAAAGTTTGTTGTTGCTCAGGCGGTTTTACTGATTTTACATCAGCTGTAATAATATTTGGTTTTAAAGGTTCTTTTTGTTTGTCTTTATCACCGATTTTTGGTTTCCAAGCAAAGCGACCTTTTTTTGTAGAATCAGAGTCTATTGAAGATTTCTTTTCTTCTGGTTTATTAATGCCTTTTTTTTCTACTGATGATGCCATTTTAGATTCATCGCCACCTCCAGTGGGTGAGAATATTTTTTTCTTCTTGTCCTTTGCTTCATCTTCTTTCTTCGTAGTTGAAAAGAACTTCATGACATCTGTCCTCCTTTTTGTTGCTTAAGATGTGTCTCTTTTTTCATTAATATCAAATCCCTATAATTTGGAAGCCTGCCACAGCCATTACAATCATTACTATCATGTGTTTTATTCCAGCAATAAATGACGCTTCGCCAATTTTACCAGCTGCCGCTCCACCAAATATTGCTTCTATAATAGACATGTTAAGCATAATTTTGGATAATTCTTTTACATCTACGCCCAACAATGCACCAAACATTCCCAAAGGAACGCCTGATTTTCGTGAGGTTTCCTCTAGTGATACCTGAACATTTGTTATTTCAGTAAAGAATTGCGAAACAAGAATGAGTGTTATTCCAAGGAAAACAACAAACGATATGTATATTGTAAATATATATGGCTGTAAAGCAGATTTGCGTTCTTTTTCAATTTCTTGCATTTCCGACACATGCTTTTGAATTATTTCAAGAGTGTTTATGACATCACCTCCTATGTCTATTGCAAGTTGCAGTAAAACAGTGACACGTTGCGCCATCCTTGTATTTACTCTCTTGTTAAAGTTATCAAATGCCTCTTGAATAGGCATGCCCCAGCTTATGTTAGCCCTCAAGTTTTTTAGTTCATCAGTTAGCGATCCCATGTTACGGTTGGCTGCTTCCTCAATCGCTCGCATTAGACTTGAACCACTCTGTACAGCACTAATTAGAGAAAGGAGAAATATTGGCATATTTCTATCTATGCTATCTCGTCTTCTTACCTCCTTAACATTTAGCATAGCGGATGGGACTACAGCTGTAATCACTGCCCCAATGAAGCCAAATGTCATTAGATCAGAATTTCCTGTAATCGTAGAAAGTTGATAAAGTGAAAATCCTACTACTGCAGCGCCTATACCGGACATAAACCTAGTTTTCTTTTTTTTATTAGTAAGTATTGATGATAAAAATGGGATTTGTATATTACGCCTACTCTTTAGTTTTGTTTCTTGTTTAGCTTTCTGCATTATTCATTACCTCTTTGGAATCATCGAATCCATCATTATCAACATCATTATACCAAAAATTGGAACAAATGCATAGGTAAGCAGATTCATAAGAACTGGCAAACTCATTCCACCTAAATTTGGTGTCATGATTGCCATTATGGATAACATGATTATTGCCATGAGTGGGAACACTACCAGTAGTATGGTATACATTTCAGCTACCATTCCTAGATTGGAAGTCATTTTTCTCAATAACAATTTCTTTTCTTCCAACTGAACTTTTGCAGTAGCTATAAAGTACTCTTTAAGGTCTCCACCAGACTGAACTGCTGATATCAAGCCTTCAAGAAGTTCTGTGTAAGGTCCTGGCGGTGATCTGCGAATAAGGTCATTTATTGCAGTGATTATATCCATGCCTAACACATCTATATTACGAGCCATGTATCGCGCATCAGCTACAATGTGTTCATTTGTTTGCTCTTTTGCAATTGTTTTGAATATGCCTTCCAATGTTAAACCGCTTGATGCAAGGGTGGCCATGTAACCTAAGAAATATGGTAGCTCTTCTGAAATCTTTTTTGCACGTACTCCAGCACTCATTTTTGGTAACATGTACATGATGCCAAAAGTAGCTTGTGAAAAAGCTGACCCAAGAATAAATGGGAGAAGCATACCAAATTCTGGTGGTTGTATCCTAACTGCTATAGAAATAACTATGCCAGTAACTAACCCGATTACACCAGCAACCACAGTTAGTAACACCATACCACATACATACGCTTCAAATGGAACAGGCATAGCAGCGGAACGTAGTTTTTTCTCTAGAAAGATAAATCTAGGAAAGAGAAACTCGACGCGCTTGGCTAATAATTTATAACTTATAGAGTAGATGGAAGAAGCGTCATCCTTTTTTTTCTCTTCAAAAATTTTTTTGGTTAATTTGGGGTGGGGCGATAATAGTTTCTGTATACTTTCGTCATCTCTTGCAGAGCTCTTACCACTGTCAATATTAATTTCGTCGTTTTCTTTTTCAGTATCTTGTTTGGAGCTAAACATATTATAATTTCACACCAAATATCTTTTCCTTTCGTAGAATCGTTCTGGATTGGCGTAAAATTCTTGGATTATCTCATTTACTTTTTTATGCTCACGAATATTATTTTCAACCATCCATTCAAGTGCAGTTTTTCTTTTGTTAAGTTCATAGGTAATAGTTTCTTGACTCAATCCAAACCTAGCTATAATCTTGTCAAACATGACACTTCGGCCAGTAAATACATGTTTGTCTGTTGTTGGATTCCATGTAAAAGCGTCATTAAGAAGAATCTCTCCTGATTTTTCATCCAATCCAGCGATCTCAGATATTTGTATTACTCGTCTAACTGATCTGTCCCCTATTTTCAATTTAAGCTGTAAGAGTATTGCATCCAGCGTATTTACTATTAGAACTCGTGGTACTTCCATAGGTGCCGAGGTAAGCCTTGTAATGGTGGCACTTACAGAATCTGCGTGAATAGACGAGAACCCACCGTGACCTGTAGCCATGGCCTGAAATAGAGTGTGAGCTTCTCTGCCTCTGGTCTCTCCTACTATAATGATATCTGGTCTTTGTCTTAATGCAGCCCTGAGAAGATCGAATTGATTTATTTCTCCTAACGCTCCATCTGTAAAAGCCTGTCTTGATACAGCTGGAATCCAGTTTTCATGCGGTAGGTTAAGTTCCTGTGTGTCTTCTATGCTTACTACCTTTTGTCCAGGCGGAATAAATGAGGCCATGGCATTTAGTGTGGTTGTCTTTCCGCTAGCTGTACCACCAGCGACCAGCATGGTCAATCTTTTTTCCGCAAGATACCATAAATATGCAGCAATGTCAGTGGATAATGTATTATATTTGATAAGATCAATAATTGTGATTGGAGCAGCTCTGAAAGTTCTGATAGTGAAAGTACTTCCTCTTCTTGTAATTTCATCTCCAAGCGTAAGGTTAATTCTGCTTCCATCTGGCAGAGAGGCATCTACAATAGGATTAGCTACGGAAGCATGCTTGCCAGCTACATATGCTAGCTTTCGTACATAATTATCTAATTCTTTGGTATTTGGGAAAAGAATGTTTGTAGGCATAGATTCATACTCTCTATGCCATACGTATAGTGGAATATTTACTCCATCACAGCTGATTTCCTCTATCATAGGATCATTAAGCAATGGTTCTATCTTACCCAGCCGTGTAAAATCTCGAATTGCATAGTACCATATCTTTGGCAGATTTCGTTTCTGAATATCTAATCCGTATTTTTGGATTAGTTGAACAATTTTTTTCTTTAATCTTTCTTCTGCGTCTTTCTTTGACTTTATATCGTTTAGGTCAACAGTTAGTTCGATCATAAGCATTTTTCTTAATAGTTCAAAATCTTGCTTGTCTTTTGCAGTCATCAGAGGTTCGATGACCATGAATCGTTTCCCACCCTTGGCAGTAGGATCGTCCTTAATTGCAGTGTAAGCCTCGAAGTCTTGGTATTTTATCTTAGAAACAGTCATGAAGTTTTGGGTATCAGGTTCTTTAGGTTGTGAAGGCGTTTTTGGAGAGGGAACAATTACACTGTCAGCCTTCTGCTTGATTCCAGTACCCTTGCCTTTATCAGGGTCCTTCTTGCCTATCTTGAGATTAAATTTCATGTCTAGCCTTACTCTCTCCCACAATTAAATAGATTGTATTGTCTCATAATTTTATCCATTGTACCACATATTTGCATCTAAAGTGACCAGATATAAAGATAACTATTTATCTATAAATAAATGGATCGGTGAGGTATAGAGCATCTAAGATATTCTAGTCAGTAATTATTGTATGTAGAATGGCGTAACACACTAAATTAAAACATCAAACTTACCGTTTTCTTTTGCCTTGTATATGATATCTGGTTTTCTTGTAAAGATTCCAACTTCCACAACACCTGGAATCTGAATTATTTTTTCAGCGAGTTCTTTTGGTTTTGATATCTCACCAAAATCACAATCCAAAATTATATTCCCATTTTCTGTGACAAAAGGATATCCACGTTCTATGGTACGAAGAATTGTCCTCCCACCATATTTTTGAATGTGCTTAGCTGCAGTGTTTCTAGCAAAAGGATGTACTTCTATTGGTACACTTCGATTTAGTTTTTTTACAAATTTTGATTCGTCTGCTATGATTACTACTTTATTTGCAACATTTATGAGAATATTTTCACGCAAAAGTGCACCGCCTCCACCTTTTATCATATTTTTTTCTTCATCTATCTGATCTGCACCGTCAAAGACAATATCTATGTGTTCGATTTGATCCGCCTCAATTATTGGTATTCCTCCATTTTCCGCTTCAAGTTTGATCTGTAATGATGTTGGAACAGCTTTTATTTTGATATTATTTTCTTTCAAATATGATGAAAGTGATCTCACAAGAGCTGTAGCCGCTCTTCCGCTACCAAGCCCTAAAATATCATTATCTTTTACCAGTTTTAATGCATCGCTTGACAATGCCTTAATGGCATCATCTACTGTCAATTATTCTACCTCTACTTGCTCTAGCTTGGAGAGGGCCTTCATTATTTCGCTTTTTATTTTATCAATGTCCTTATCATCATCTTCTAGCTTTTCGTTTTCAGGAATCTTGATGGCAACAGGAATCTGAGCTTTCTGTTCAGCAGGTAAGGCTGGCTCTGGCTTTTGAACTTGTACGATAGGATGAATTTCCTTCATGATTGGCCTTTCTTCTTCTATAATTGTAGCAGTCTGTTCTCTAGTCTGTTTTGAGGCAACAGCAACTGCAGGTTTGACAAGATCAGTAGGAAACTCTGGTGTCTTGTTTGGAATCTCTGTAAGTGTGATAATCTCTACTGACTTACGACTTCCTCCAATGGGGATTTCCATCGGTGTCATTGGATTGTAAATTTCGTCAGGTTTTTGAACTTCGTTCTTTGTGTCAGTTTTCTTTATTTGAGGTTTTTCTTGATTAATTTCTTTAAGTGATTCTGGTTGCTTTAGTTGGGATGGCATAACAGTTGATGTCGTGATCTTTGAAGAAAGTTCATGTAGTCTTTGATCAAGATGGGAGAGTTTTTGATCCATTAATGTAATCAATCCGTCTCCTAGTGGACCTAGATCTGGATGCTTGCTTGCAGCTTCAAGCTTTTCTATTTTGGTTATTACAAGTCCAAGCTGGTGCTGGTATCTTAGTAAAAGCTTGTCACGTTGAATCTTTGAAATCGCAGCTTCATGTTGATATAATCTTGATATAGTCTTTGTAAGAATTTCTTTTTCTATTTGTAGCGATTGAATCTGATTTTTGATTACAGGATTTGTTCTAAAAATCAACTTATCATTTTTGCGCTTTGGAATTCTATCTATCGCAATTGCAGTACAAGCTCCTGCGACAGAACCCAGCACCAGTGCTATCTCTTGCATTTAGGTATACCATTTGATCCAGTTGTATTTTCTGATTCTAGAATCCGGATATCCACAGCTAGCACACCGTTTGTGGCGAGCATGAAATGAGTTTTTTCCACATCTCCTGCACCTAATATGGGGGTGTTTTTTGGTATATCCGCCCATTGAGGTTGTGCCTTTTGTCATGATACAATCACTTGGGTGGTGGAGATATGATTACCACGTTGTCTCCGCGTACAACTATGGTTCCAAGATTCTTTGTCTCGCCCTCAGAAGGGATCTCTTCTGAAGAGTCGAGTAGCAGATTCATGTGTTGGTCAAAGCCATGTAAGTTGCCTCTAATTACCTTACCACCTTTTAGTTTGATAAGGACAACTTTGTTTAGGCTCTCATCCAGTACTTTTACTGCCATGTCTACAGACATTTATTTCACTTATTACACCATCTATCGAGGGTATATATTAAAATTTCATTGGTGTAATTTTGGGGTTTTATCAGTAAGGCAAGTTTGACTCATTTTCAGTAAACCTTGTACAATTTCTGACAAGATCTTTTTTCCGTCCTCGGCAGTTGCTTGTCTTGGATCACCCCACACTCCATTTTTTGTCACGGACAAAAAAGATCTTGCAGCAAGCTTACTCAATTTTGTCTTTTGGGCTTGTGAAAGTTCATCTACAACTAATCCCTTACGGGCTTTTTTCATTTTTACTTTTTTTGATATTACAAGCATAAGTGAGGTCTCGACAAAGCCAGCATGATCAAAATCTTTTTTCATGAAATGCCAGTAGGAGAATACAAAAACCCTTACTTTTCCTCTTGAGATGTTATGTATTTTTTGAGGAATGTTTCGTAGTGCTGCTTGGTTTCCATGATGTCCATTTAAAATTATTATGGTGTTGATTTTATTTTTCCATAAAGAGATGCACAGATCGAGTATGATTTTTTGTAGTGTTGATCTTGTAACACTTAGATTAAAGAAAGGGGCATGTTCAAATGATACTCCATATTCTATGGTGGGCAAAAGTAGAAAGTCAGCCTTTTCTGAAACCCTTTTTGCAATCTCTGATACTATATCAGAATCAGTTGAGACTGGCAGATGTGGCCCATGTTGTTCAAAAGCCCCAATTGGAATAAGTGCAGTCTGTTTTTTAGTCTTGATTAGTCTCCTCAGGTAAGGGTCCTGTAGATTTTTTGCTATGGTCATTTA
>JBOGRG010000022.1:0-3194 GCA_050749365.1 Nitrosopumilaceae archaeon | reverse complement strand
ATATTTAATAAAATTACACTAATTCCGTATCCTAATACTTCAGCCTCTGAATCAATATCTACATAATTTAGAATTGAAAGTGTTGTAATCAATGGCGTGATTGTTATTTTGACAGCTTCTTTAAAGAGTGGATTTTGCCTTTCCCAGTCTGCTATGGTGGGGCTAAATGAATAGTAAATGGAGTTGAACCCAGTCATGAATGCAGAACCCGACGATGTTTTGAGAAGTGTATTGTCTCGTAGCTCACGTAATTGTTGTACTTGAGGAGCTAATTCTGAACCAAACGTTGCTGTGGCTATTAAACATCCGCTACCATTTTTATTATTGTCATTTGTGGGTGGAGGATTTACACAGACACCATTTTGTAATATTTGTGGTGGTGTACAGGTTACTGGTGGAGGATTTACACAGACACCATTTTGTAATATTTGTGGTGGTGTACAGGTTACTGGTGACTGGATAGGGGTAACAGTTGAGGGTATGACAACATAGCCTCTAGCAATGCCTAGTCTACTAGAGTCGGTCTTTCCGTTTGTTGTGATGGATTTGATGTCTATTTCTAGAGTGTAAATTCCATTGCTTCCAAAATTAATTGATTGGCTACTCACTGCACCAATCGCATCAAGATTAGTCTTAGAAAAGGCAGCATTACCATTTTTGTCTAGTATTTTGAGATCATATGTTACATCTCCTGCGACTTGTTGTGCTGAGAATGCATCAAAAAAGGTCACTTTGAGATCAGTCTTTGTGTTTGCTCTCAAATCAGTTGGAGACCATGCAAGCTCTGCTCTGAATCCTCCAAAGTCAGTCAATATTTCAGTGGAAGTCTGTGCATCTGTATTTCCAGGAGAAAGTGTAAAGTCCATCGTCTGTATGCTAGATGAGATCTTTTGTGACATATCCAAGATGTCATTTTTGTTTATCAAAAGATGTAGAATAAGTGCGTCGTCTTTTGAGTAGGGATCTACTGCAAGCATTCTTCCAACAAGCGGAATTCCATTTACCTGTGCACTAAATACAGAAGTCTCTGTAAACTCTTTGAATGATTTTGGAATCTGAATCTCTTCATGCACAAAGATGTTTTGGTTCTCTATCCTTGATAGATCCCAATCAAAAGGCATAGAATATGAAATAAGTTTTTTAGATTCATCAAACTTGAAATTGTTGATTTCGTCATAGTATGAAATTATTGTAGTATCGTAAGACTTTGCCTGATAAGTAATTGTCTTGTGGTAAATGTCACCTACACTAAGATAGGAATCAAACCTTGGTGCATCCTCAGGAATGAAAATATTTCTGTCATTATCTATTCCAAATATTTCTATTTCAAAATGGTAAAGACCACCCTCTAAAAGTATGGGTGCATCAACACGCAGCTGGTCGTTTGTTGAGGTCCATCCTCCTTGGAATGGTTCTCTGTCTCCATAGGTTACCCATTTGCCTGGTGTATTGGTTGGTTGAATCTTGATCGTTAAAAGTCCTGAATGAGAGTGGAAAAGATCCCGTATGAGAAGATCATTGTTTTTTCTTACTGTAATGAAATATGATGTGTGCTGGATTGTCTGGTTGTTGTTTGCGTCAAACAATCTAAGCTGCAAAAATGTGTCCTGAACGGTTTCTGAAGTAAGAATTGGTGGGCTGATTTTGATGAAGAGACTTGCTTGTCTATCACCGACGCTTGCAGGAGGGAGGTTTTCTTGAGCAAGACCATCACCATATGCTGCAAAAGGCGCTACAGAAATCATAATAGAAAGAATCAAAGAAGCACAAATTGTTGACAGAATACTCTTGCTCAAAATAAATTTCATAGTTGAAAATGGGCAAAATATGCTATTTAATTCTTGGTAGGATTACTACCAATGATATAAATGATTGATGGATAAAAACAAAACAAGAAAAATGAAAAGCTGGAAAAAAGTTTGTTTTGTTTTAGGCACAATCTTAGTTGGATTTGTTTCGTATTTCTCTCTGAATATTAATTCACAAAGCACAGAAAATTTTGTATTTGCACAAAGTACATCAATAACAATACTCACACTTACAAACAATAATGCTCTACTTGGTGGTGGAGAATATTCCATCACACCTGATCCATTCAAAAAGACTGGAACTTACACAATTAGAGATAATTCTGCAAATGATTCTGAAAAAGATAAGGATGGAATCATTACTATTACAGGAATAAAAAATGGGAATTATACAATTACGCAAATCAGAGTTCCTTTAGGATATGATATTGACAAACTTTCAAAAATTGTAGAAGTAAAAGATTCATCAACAGTTGCATCATTCACTAATGTTCCTAAAGGAACTAATTCCATCGAGACGCCAATAAGTGGCATCACATATACCGCAAAGTTTGTTTGCGGTTCTGTTTTTGGAGATGAAGGACCGCTAAGACCGGGTCATTATGATACTGATATCAGTATTCTTAACAAACAAAAATTTCAAACTACCATACTATGGAATATTGTGATAAATGATGGACCAAGCTCAAATGCTATTATCAAGAATTTAGATGCAGAAACATCTACAGGTATTGTTTGTAAAGAAATTAGAGAATTGCTTGACCTTGGTAGTAACAGTGAAAAGCTTGTTGAAGGCTTTGTAATAATTAGAATTCAACTGAATTCTATACTAGGATCTGAGAGTGTAGTAATAAGAAATCTTTCAGAAGATGAGATCAATCTACTTGATGTTCAAGTATTTTATACAGCAAATGCACTCCCAACCCTTCCACATGAGGTTATTGTGGATAAGATCTCATTTTATATAATTCAGGATGGTACAAGCAAGATTCCAAAAGAAATGATACGCAAACCACTTGATGTTTCTATACCATCAAGTCTAAATGAGATATCAAACACTGAAATCAGAATAAAGAATATTCTAGCAGAAAAGTACAGTTTATCAGATGATGACTTGGATAAAATTGTACTTAGAATAAAAAATGTGTCTGTTGGAGTGGGTGCTCTTATAGATGATCATGCCATATCGTTACATGTAGTAAAACCGCAGGCAAGCTCATAATTAATAATAGAAGCGTTGCATGGTTTTCTATACTAAGTGACATATAATTTAGGGAAATTCTTATTAGTGTTTAACAGAAAATCATGCAGTTGAAAATTCTTCTGTTAGTTTTGCTAGCACTTGTAATGTTTTCTGCTTACGCACAAGAACAATCTGAACAGCAA
>JBOGRG010000021.1:0-15000 GCA_050749365.1 Nitrosopumilaceae archaeon | reverse complement strand
CCAAGACCAATCGCTGCTCCTATTGCAAGTCCCTCACCAAGATTATGAAGACCTATGCCTATTGATATCATCAAAGCAATTGCGATAGGTTTTGTCATGGTAGACGAAGTCGCTCTAGTAATGAGTTTTTCTGAGGAATAATACAATCCAAGAAATGATATCACAACAACTGTAGCAACAAGTAACTGACCGTTGAAAACTCCTGCAAGGCTTTCTGTAGAGATCTCCAACCCTTCCTCAATTGCATCAATAGCCAAAAACAAAAGCAGTCCTGCGGTAAGTGCCAAGAAGAATTTGTACTTGTTTTTGCTCATCTTTGCTATAAATGGAAACCAGAGTAGTCCTATCATAACTGGAATTATTCCTACGTAGGTTCCGATTACTGCAAAGTACGATGCAAGCTCAATGCTTGGTTCTGGTGCAGGTGCTGCTGCAGTAACAGACTTTACAAATCTTGTCCCGTCACTTACTGTAAGCCCAACCTCATATGGTTCTGCGTTATTCCATTCAAATGGAATAATCACTTTAGCAGCTTCAAATCGGGAAAGATTCTTGTCTGGCTCTATTGCTGCAGGTTGGATCCTGTCATTTACATCAGCCTGCACAACTTCCACATCGATAGGACCTGTGTTTCTTACTGTAGCAACTATTTTTGAATCAATAAATTCAATCCTTTCTATTGTAATTTCTGGAAGTGGTGTACCAAAATCAAGTAAAGTCGCTCCAGGACCAAAAAGATATGCAATCATTGCAACTAAAATTAGAATTGGAGTTACGGCACTTGTTACTAGTTTTGCCTTTGATGTTTTTTTAATTTCTTCCATTTATCTTTCACCATATTGTTTTGCATTTTCTGTTGAATCTCTTACAAGAAAGAGACCAGTCCAGCCCTTTTCAGCAAATTCAGTTTTGTGAGCATGAAAGAGATATTTTCCAAGATAAGTGTAATTGAATTCCATAATACCGCGTTCACCCTGTGAGAATGTGATTACATCCGTGTATGTAGAAGGCAGTCTATCCGTTCCTGTTGGATAGTAATCAAATAGGTTTCCATGTAAATGAAGATTATTGATCTGATCAAACTCTAAAATGTTGACTACATAGACTCGAATCAGCTCATTTGCGTTAATTTGTATTGGATGATGCTGGTAGTAAAATGGTATTGTGTTTGCAGCATAGAAATTATTTTCCGTATCAAAGTCTGTATCAAATCCATTTAGAACCATCACCATCTCATCAGCAGAAGGTCTTCCCTCTTTAGGATCTACTATGTATACTCCATACAAGCCTCGTGAGATGTGTTCCTCAAGTGGCATTACATGACAGTGATATGGATGTACACCTACAGGCCCTGCAACAAACTCATAGGTGAATTGTCCACCACCTTGTCCCACCGGTTCAAAGACCCCATCCATCTCTGCTTTGTGTATTCCGTGAAAGTGTATTGTATGTGGCTTTTGTCCATTGTTAATAAACTGGACGCGGACAAGATCTCCTTCGGTAGCTCTAATGGTTGGACCTGGAACTGTTCCATTAAAAGTCCATACGTTAAAAAACACACCGGGAGAAATCTCCATTATTTTATCATCTTCTGCAATAATTGTAAACTCGCGAAGCGTTGTGCCGTCAGGAAGTTTTGAAACTCTGCCATAGCTAAACTCGCGCAAGTATTTGTCTGGATTAAATTCTAGTGGTTTATCTTTATAACCAACAGGGTCAAGTACATCTCCTGTTGTTCTTATGACAGCTCCAGAATGTGAAAGAAAAGTTTTTGGTTCTTCAACTGCGTCTATATTCCACGCAGGAAGAATAAAGTAAGTAGCTGAAACTATACCTATAACGATCAAAACCACAAACATCTTGCCTCTCATTGTTTTTACTAGGATCATATGATCTTGACATCCTCAAGCGATTATTTATAATTTAGCCTAGGCTAACTTTTTTACTATAAGCTAAGTTATTTGGCAGACAATAACCCCAAATTTTAACAAGGGGTTTGTTGCACCTTTGACGTGAAAAAACCCATACTAATTATTGCGATAGGTGGATTCCTAGTAATAATTGGGATTGGTCTATCACTATATGGTTCTCAATTAATAATTGAAAATCTTACAACAAGGCAAGAATCTTTAGGAATTGGAATGTCGATGGAGGTACTAAAGGAGCTTGAGCCAGCTAAAAATGAAAACGGGGTGTATGTGGTTCAGATTGCAGATTTTAGGAATGGCGATCGTGTTGATGCAACTATCTTCGATCCCTTTGGTGACATTCTTGTCTCAAAACCTATTGATCATAACTCATTTCAGGACAGTTTCAAAATTTCTACTATAGGTAGTTACAAGCTTCTAGTTGAAAACGCTGGAGATAGAGAGATCCAGACAATAGGTGTGATAGGATATTTGCCACAGGATGCATCTTTAACAGTAAGTATTTTTGGGGTTATTGTAATAATCGTTGGATTAGTCGGTCTTGCAGGAGGAGCAATGTATTTTATTAAAACACGTGGCAGGAGAAATATTAGTTAAGAAACGAATCCATCTTTGTGAGACCATCTATAACACCTGAAAAGTTATCATCGCTTTCCATAATTTCGTTAAGTTTGTCCTTGTCTGCAGTAAAAACCGTTTTGTTACCATCATGAGTCATTTTAACAAAGCCATACTGTATAACATATGACAATCTTTTTCTTATTTCATAATCTGTTAAGTGCAATTTTTTCACAAGATATGTGGATTGTTTATCTCCATCCTCAAGTTCCAAAAGTATAGCTGAGATATCTGGATCAGTTAAAGTTTCTATCATTTTTTGTCTATCATACTTTTCTCCCAATTTATTTCACCACGTATTCTTTGAGCTTAAAATTTTCTTCTTGTTTGATATAAAGTCATTTATCAAGATCTTGTCAATGTTTGAAGGGTTAATATAATATGCTCTTCCTTTTAGCTGCTTTTCGAGACTCTCTACATAGCTTAAGAGATCGTCTTCTTCACTTACCATGATTGTATCTACTTCTATTCCCTCACGCTTGCATTTTTTTGCTTCAGAAAGCGTTTTAGACTCTATAACTGGATCAACCTGCCTATATCGGTAACATAGATACACCAATTGTCCTCCTGCTACATCAAGCTTTATTTCTCGCTCATCTTTTAGCTTCATAAGCATTGCCTCATCAGGCTTGTAAAAATGTGAGTATGGCTTGTCTGCAAGTATGTCACTTTTTTGAAAGTCGTTGTCAATAAAACATGCACTTGGCTGTCCATCAGTTATCATTACGATTCTTTTATTTTGAGATCCATCACGTTTTAGGATCTTACGTGCAAGTCGAAATGCTGCTTGATAATTTGTGTAGTGCAAAAAGCCATCATTTGCATCATACGTCTTCAAGTATGGAATATCATGTGGATCTACTTTAGATGCAAATGAACCAAACCCAACCACATAGATAGAGTCGTTTGGAAAGAACTTTTTGTTCAAAACAAACAAGCTCCAAAGAGCCTTTTTTGCAGCCTCAATTCTACTACCTTCTCCTGCATCGACAGAATATTTCATGGTGGAGCTAAGATCAATGCAATATACAACCGCAACCTTTACTTCTTCAATTGTTTCAAATTCTTCAAAGTCATCAAGCTCAATTGTTATTGGAAATATGATCTCTGAATCCTTTTCAGCAATTCTTTGTATTGAATTAAGTACAGTCAGAGGTACATTAAGGAATGTTATATCATCACCAAGCGCAAACTTTTTTGTAGTATCCAGTATAACGCTGCCGGTACCAACATGTTTTGTTTCATGAAATCCGAGTCCTCCTTCATTAATAGCCTTCATCACATCGTGTAGAAGTTTCCCACCAATCTCAATGAATCCTTTGTTTGTAAGCCATTTTTTTTTATCTTTGAGATAACCCTTCTTTTGTAGATATTTTGTAATTGGCTCACCACTATCCTGAATATTTGTATCTGTTCCTTCTGTGTTTTTTTGCAGACTTTGCTGTTCGGTGGATTGCTGTATTACTTGTTGCAGGAGGTGTTCAAGATCTTGCATGCTTGGAGTCTTTTCCTTTAATACCTGTTTTGCAACGGTTTGGAGGATCTTTTGTAACATGTCATTTGATACTTCATCAGTGGGTTTTTTGCTCTTACTTTCCTGATTTGGAAAATAGACAAAGTTTGTTATACTAGGCTGCGACATAACCAACTTCTTTTTTGTCAAGAGTTTTTGGTTCAGTCCAACACAGTCCTTCTAATACAAGTTCTGTTACGGCTGCCTTAAATTCGCCTTGTGTTTTTTCTGACAAAGATATTGATTCCGATTTTATATTGTATTGGTTGGTCATTTTTTCAAGTTTTTTTTGCTCGTCTGCTATTCGTTCAGAGATGGTCTCAACAAGATGCCGGATAGTCCCAAAATTTTGTAGTTGATTTTCATAGGACATCTGCATGCTGTTTATTCCCACAATGTTTTGTGATACTTGGAAAGTCTTTCCTGCAAATTCTTGTTTTATCTTCTCTACAAGTGTTTGATCTATTCCTTTAACGTATTCAAGGGAGGTTTCCTTAAGAGATTTAATAATTAGCTCGTGTAGTATTTTTTTTCTGTTTTCAATAGTATCATCCATTTCTGTAAGCTCGAATTTTGTAGCTTGTCTTATAGAAAATATGTCACAAGGCCGTGGTACTGGTGAGATTTTATGAGCTAAAGCCCGCGTCCTTTCTGCTTCGCCTACAAGAAGTTCAAGACTATGTATTCCCATTCGTACACTTACACCCTTGTCTTGGTTTATCTCCTGACTTACACGAGCAGTCTGAATTATTCGTACTAAAGTTCTCAGCATGAAAACTGGAATGAATGATTTTGAAATTTTTGCTTCCTGTATTATAATTAGCATCTCTTCTTCGATCGATTTTGGATAATGAGTGTGAATATGGCTTTTTAGTCTGTCATAAAGAGGCTCTATCACTTTACCGGAGTGAGTATAATCAACAGGGTTTGCAGTTGCAAAAAAGGCAGTCTTTGGTTCAAAAATCACTGGATACGCGCCAGTCGTAAACCTTCCTTCCTGAAGAACAGAGAGGAGTGCTACTTGCTTTCTTGTATCAAGGACAGGCAACTCATCAATACAAAAGAGTCCATGTTTTGCCTGCATTAATTGCCCTGGGGAATATGACTCAATCTGATACATCTCTACTCCTTTTTTTGTAATTTTTACTGCATCTATCTGACCAACCAAGTCTTTGACTGATATATCAGGGGTAGCAAGTACATACTTGAATCTGTGTTCTCCTTCGATCCATTCTATTCTAGTGTCAAGCTTGTTGTTACGTATTTTTTCCATACTGTTTGAATCCATATAGAATTTTGGACTGGACATTGGATTATCTTGATCTTCCAAAAGCGAGATCATGTCGTCTTCCGGCAGATCCATTGGAGAATCATTTATGATACTTCCTTTGATGACTGGAATAGGTGATAAGAGGTTCTTAGATATGGTTTGTGCAATCTTTGTTTTAGCCTGACCTATCTGTCCAACTAACATTATATCATGGCAAGCAAGTATTGCCCTATCCAATGCTGGAATAACATCATCTTCAAATCCAATAATTTCTGGATATCTTATTTCGCCATTCCGCATTTTTGAAATAAGGTTCTGTCTTAGCTGTTCTTTAGCACCGACGATTTTGTAGTTTATTTCCAAAAGATCTCGGAGTGTTCTGATTTGTTTGTAGTCTTCAGGAAGACCTGCCATTATTTCCGTGTATTTTGGAGCAGAAGAATAGCTTCGTTTTACAAGCTCTGCAATTTCTTGTACCAATTTGATAGATTATGCCAGAACACGATTTAAAGTATTGTCTGCTTTAGCATGGTTTTTATCGGGGGTAGAGGAAATTTTTGCTCACTTGAGTTCACAAGAGTATAGGCATATTGTTAGGATTACTGGAAAAGATGTTCCAGGAGCAAAGAAGATGATAATCGGTGTAAGCCAAGTAAGAGGAATAGGCTATAACTTTGCAAAAGCCATTTTGGATGTACTTAAGATAGACCAGAACAGCAATATCGGTTTCTTGACGGAATCTCAGGTGGAAGCAATAGAAAAGGCCATGAGAAATCCATCGTCACTTAATGTTCCATCTTGGTTTCTAAATAGAAGAAAAGATATTGATTCTGGAAAAGACTTGCATCTAATTACTTCTGACATAGAGTTTAACGTTAGAAATGATATCGAGCGAGAAAAAAATACAAACAGCTGGAGAGGTTTTCGTCACACTTATGGGTTAAAGGTTCGGGGTCAGAGAACTCGCACAACAGGCAGAAAGGGAGGTGCAGTTGGAGTCCGTAAAGGAGGAAAGATTCTTCCAGGTGCGGTTCCAGCTGAGGGAGTAGCACCATCAGAAGGGGCAGCAGCTACAACAGCTCCAGCAAAGGGAACAGCAGCTCCGGCAGAAGGAAAGCCTGCAACAAAACCAGCGGAGAAAAAACCAGTAAAGTAGAGTGTGTCAATTGGGAGATCCTAAAAAACCTCGTAAGAATTGGAGAAAACCAAAACGCCCATTAAACTATGACTTGCTAAACGAGGAACTTTTTGTCCTTGGTACTTTTGGATTGAAAAATAAGCGTGAATTATGGAAGGCACATACGGAACTTTCAAGAGTAAGAAACCAAGCACGATCACTTTTAGCTTTAACTCAAGAAGTAAGAGAAAAAAAAGAGCGGGTCTTAATGCAATCCCTGACCAGAATAGGATTAGTAAAGGAGAATTCAACTCTTGATGATGTTTTGAATTTAAAAGTAACCGACTTACTTTCACGTCGACTTCAGACAGTAGTTCAGAAAAAAGGACTGATCAAGAGTCCATACCAAGCGAGACAAGCAGTAGTTCATGGTCATGTAATGATTGGAGATCGAGTCGTTACAGTTCCATCCTACACAGTCAAAATTGATGAGGAGAACCAAATACGCCTTGCTCCAAGTGTCAATCTAGGCCAACCAAAGCAGCTAGTTGAGACAGTTCCTGCAAAACAACCACAAGAGTGAGAGTACTTATACGCAATTATTATTATTTGGAAGACAGATAAGACTAGGCCATGTGTTCGATCATAGGTTACCTCGGTGATAGTCAAGCTGCACCCATCTTAGTCAAAGGACTAAAGCGCATGGAATACAGGGGGTATGATAGTGTTGGAATAGCCACATTTTCCGGCAATCAGATTTTAGTAAGAAAAGGAGTAGGAAGAGTTGTCGACGTAAATAGTGCAGTAAAGCTTGATATGCTTTCCGGAACGGTTGGCATTGGCCACACTAGATGGGCAACACATGGAGGAGTAACTGAAGTAAATGCACATCCACATGCATCTAGCTCTAGCAGAATTGCCATAGTACATAATGGAATAATTGATAATTATGCAGAGTTAAAAAAGGATCTTGAACAAAAAGGATTTACCTTCAAAAGCGAAACTGACAGTGAAGTAATTGCAAATCTTTTGCAACACAACTTTAACGAAACAACGGATATTAAAAAGTCAGTAATACAAACTGTCTCAAAGTTAAAAGGAAATTATGCCTTTGTTGCAGTGTTTGAGGATGGAACACTTACTGCATCAAGGCTACATGAACCACTAATAATTGGGGTTGGAAAAGATGGCTATTTCATTTCAAGCGATGTTTTAGGATTTGTAGAACATACAGACGAGGTAATTTATCCAGATAACCGTGAGTTTGTCATAATCAACTCCGCCGGAATTAAGATATTTGACTTTGATGGAAACCCAGTACAGCATCAAATCACTAAAGTATCAAAGGAGCTTGCAGATGCATACAAAGGAGACTATGCGCACTTTACACTCAAAGAAATTTCCGAACAACCTGCCACAATATTGAAAGTGGGAGACAACACAACGCTTGAACTTGATTTAGTTACGGAGTTTGTGAAACATGCAAAGAGCCTTTACATCACGGGAAGCGGTACTAGCTACAATGCAGCATTAGTAGCAAAACATCTTTTTTCCAAGTACGCAAAAATAAAGATAGAGCCAATCATATCAAGCGAGGTACAGTTCTCTCCCAACTATTTTGATAATCAGTCAATTCTTATTGCGCTTTCTCAAAGTGGTGAGAGCGCAGACGTACTTGAGGCTGTAAAGATTGCCCAAAAAGACGGTGCAAAGATCATTTCCATAGTAAACATAATGACTTCATCACTTGTACAAACATCATCAATTTCGGTTGGTTTGAATTGTGGACCAGAAATTGGTGTTGCCGCAACCAAGAGCTTCACATCACAGCTTGCCATACTATACAAAATAGCTGACAAGCTATGTGGTGGTTGCATAGGACTAGATTTCAATAAAGTTTCTGAATCCATCTTTACAATACTTTCCGATCACTCCAAGATTCAAGACATCGCAAAAAAACTCAAAAACGTCTCAGATATCTATGTCCTTGGGAGGGGAATCCATTATCCTATTGCATTAGAAGCCTCATTGAAGCTAAAAGAGCTTACTTACATTCATGCAGAAGGCCTTCCTGGCGGTGAGCTAAAACATGGACCATTGGCACTTATGGATTCTAATGTCTATGTCATAATAATAAATCCAATTGATTCTACCTACACGGATACGTTAGCAAGCGCACATGAGATAAAAGCTCGTGGTGCAAAGATAGTCGGAATCTCCGATAGACCAAATGAGCTCTACGATTACTGGATTGAGATCCCAGCAATACATGAGGCCTTATTCCCTCTAATTGAGATAATTCCAATTCAACTTCTTGCCTATTATTCTGCGCTTGAAAGGGATACAGATCCTGACTATCCAAGAAACCTAGCTAAATCTGTCACTGTAAAGTAATTCTCTGATATTCTTTTTCCGTTAGTGAAAGAAGATTTTCTGAATTCAATCCCACTTTTAACATACATGCAATTGATGTACCGCCAGCACCAACACCTTCCTTTACAAATCCTTCTTCATAGGAACGAAGTCCAGAAATTCCTGACTGCCCAAGTTTGAGTTTTGCAGCAAGTACTGGTATGTCGGCTATTTGACTGATGGTTTCTATGAGATTTGCTGATTTATCATCTATAATGTAAGATGTTGTACCTATTGCGACATTGTCTTCATTAAAACCTGTATTTTTAGCAAAAGCTAAAACTGCGGCCATTTGTGTTCCTCCACCCAAGATCACATTTGTTGATTCTGATGCAGTGCTTAGTATTCCCGCAACAGATGGAATCATTGGATCACCAAGCTGTGCAACAATATCAAACGGGTCTCTTGATTGAGTTCTTTTTAATGCAGTAGTCACTATCTCATTTTTCAAGCTGGTTGGATTTTTGGGCATACTACTGCTAACGGAGGCATTGATGCCAAGTCCTTTCAATACTCCAAGAGCAGTGGTAGTACCACCGGGAATACTTTCCCCAATGACAAGACAGTCTGTAGACGAGCCAAGAAATCTTCCTATAATTCTACCATATTCAATTGCTTTTCTTATGGATTCATTGTCAAGTGCAGGCTCTAACGCTATGTTTTTTCCAGGTTTCAAGCCAAGATCAATGCATGGAAGCTTTGGAGGAATCTTACTACCTGCATTTACCACAATACTTGGTATGCTTGCTGCTTCTAGTGCAACCTTAGTTAAAATGGCTGGAGTAGGTTGACCATCCGGTGTCATAGGCACTACATTAATGCTTTTACAATGTCCATAGTGAAGAAACTCTGCATCTGCAGGTGGCGTATATTTTATCAAGTCAGGATGTTCTCCTGCAACAGTAATTCCAGGTATTTCGCATGTTTCAGTGTAGGAAATAACGAAGGAAAACAAGAAATTTTTTTTCTTGATTTTTTTAATAAAATTATCTCCCTTCTGAGCATTTCCTAAAATCTCAATATCCTTCACTAACTACCATCGTCCATAAATTTCACAAATTCTTCTTCAGTTCGTGGCTGTAAAACAAAGTTTGTCTTTTTTTCCTTTCCGAGTGTTGAAGAAGGCGAGTGACCATAGTTATGTCCTGGATAAAGTACAAGTGCATCATCCATCTTACTGAGTACATTAAACAGACTATGGTAAAGTTCTCTTGCATTTCCTCCTGGAAGATCAACTCTTCCACAGTTTCCAACAAAAAGTGTGTCACCTGAAAAAATTTTTCCGTCGCCTACAAGACATATGCTGTCTTTTGAGTGACCTGGCGTGTGAAACACAGTAAGTACTGAATTACCAAACTTGATCTTGTAGCCATTATCCACTGTCATATCATTTTTTAATGTAGAATTCCTGTGCTGGATTATCTTTGCTCCTGTTGCCACTGTTATAGCATCATTTCCTATCGTATGATCAAAATGGTAGTGTGTGTTTACAATGTATTTTATTTTCAAGTTATTTCTTTGTATTACTTGCAATATATCCTGAAGGTCCCAAGATGGATCTATTACTATCGCCTCACTTGTTTCTTCATCTTCTACAACGTATGTAAAATTCTGCATATCTCCCACTTCAAGTTGATGGACTTTCATAGTACACCAGCCTCAGCTTCTGGCGGAATGCCGATCTTTTGAACTAAAATAGTCCCACACATGCCCGTTCTTTTTGGCATACCAACCTTCATTTTATGAAATGTGATAGTTACGTCTGCCTTGATGCATTTGTCACTTATAGTACCTGTATCAGGATCAAGACCAGAAGGAACGTCTAATGCAAGTTTAAACGCCTTTGATTTTGTTATCAACTCTATTGCGGATGCATAAGGCTCCCTTATTTTTCCAGAAATTCCCGTTCCTAAAATTCCATCAATAATGATATCGGCCGTAAGATTCAACTGACTTGCATCAGAAGTAATAATCAAATCTATTGAATTCATTTTTTCAAGAATCTCCCAGTTTGTCCGCCCTTCGTCTGTCTTTATTTTTTGTGGGTTGCCTAGTAGCACTAATTTAACATCAACACCAAATCCTGCCAAATGCCTTGCAACAACAAATGCATCACCTCCGTTGTTGCCCAAACCTGCAAAGACTAGAACTTTTTTTGAAGAAATATCAGGGAATTTCTCTGCCAGATATCTTGCTGCCGCTGCACCGGCATTTTCCATCATAAACTTTTTTAAAAAGCCCATCTTGTGACCATTTTCTTCTATCTGCATCATCTGTTTTACAGTGATATCCATATGATATTTCAAACTACACGGCAAATAAGGGCTTTACCACCGATTGTATTGATCTTTATCTTAGTATCTTATTAAAAACATAAAATCATTTTTGTGAATGTTTCAAATCGTCTATCTACGTTATGATCTTCCTACATTAAATGAAATCAGTTGGATACTGTATTATTATTCCAAATATTATATAGATACTGAATCCTTGCATCATCTATTTTATGCTTGTAGGTATCATAATACACATTGACTGGAAATAGTTTGTATTCCCCATTGTATTTTATCACAGTAAGTACTGAGATCATTTTTGTAGGCTTTTTAAAATCATCAGGTGCCATTTCGTATAGGTCACAGGTTTTTAGAAATCTCCTATATTCTTCGCCAAATGCCACAAAACACGTAGTTTCAAGGTTCCATTCCGTAACCTTTCCTAAATACACTGTGTAATTACCGGTTGACATAGGTGCTCCCTTTGTTCCCTTACTAAAGGTAACAGGCGGAGGTACATTTACAAAATAAGTGGAACTAGCATATCCTGTCCCATAACCATCCTTTGTAGCAACTACATTTATCATGAACTGACCGGTTGATGATGGTATTTGAGATTCATATCTGAAATTCCCATTTGAATCAGTGGATGTAGTAATTACTTCTTTTGCAAACGTTATCTTGACCTTGACGTTGTCAATTGGTTTACTTGCTTCATTTGTAACTGTTCCTACTATCACAGGAAATTGTTTTGCAGAAATTGGAGTTTTTTCTGCCTTTACTGTAACAACAAGTTTTCCAAGTGTAGAACCTGATATTTGCGTGTTGGCAAATACCAACATTATTCCAAGTATAACTCCTAGAATTATAGTTCGCATCAAGCGCGTAGTTTTGATTTTACGGGTTAAGCTCCGATATCTACTGTTTTTATCAATTGAGTCAAATCTTGATTTGTTTACATGGATCAAAGTGGTGCGGGAGAAGGGATTTGAACCCTCGAAATCCTAAGATACTAGCCCCTCAAGCTAGCGCCTTTGGCCAGGCTGGGCGACTCCCGCATTATGCAAATACCCATGCATGGTTTTTATAAGCCTTGATTACTTTTTGAAAATATGCTGATTCCTGTCAGATGTTTTACTTGTGGAAATTTAATTGCTGACAAATTTAAGGAATACCAAAATAAAGTAAAAGGGGGTGAAGATCCCGCAAAAGTTCTTGATTTGTTGGGATTCAAAAGATATTGTTGCAGAACAATGCTGTTGACATCTGTTGAGACAATTCACCAAGTCATTCCGTTTTACGAAGCGATTAGAAGAAGGCAACAGGAAGTTCAATCTGAGCTAGAATAGGATGCCAAAGATCACTTCCGTAAAAGGAAGGCTTCTTTACAATAGTAGAGGCAGCAAGACAATAGAAATAGATATTGTTTCTGACAATTTGTATCTTGGGAGAGTTTGTGCTCCTTCTGGTGCAAGCGTTGGAAAACATGAAGCGATAAGTTTTCCAGAGAATAAACCAGAAAAAAGCCTTGAAGTTCTCAATAGAAATTCAAAAAAATTCATTGGTCTTGATCCTTCTGATTTAAAGACAATCCACAACACTATACGAGAAATTGATTCTACATCTAACTATTCCAAGATAGGCGGAGCTATAGCGTTTGCCATGACTATTGCATCTGTAGAGTCAGCGGCAAAGGCACTTGGCATTCCATTGTTCAAGGCGATATCAAAAGATTCTGACTTACGGTTCCCTTTTCCACTTGGAAACATTTTAGGAGGAGGGGCACATGCAGGCCCAGGAACGCCAGATATTCAGGAGATTTTGGTTTGTGCAACAGGTACAAAAACAATCTATGATACCATAGAGATCAATCTCGCAGTGCATAAAGAACTACGAAAAATTCTTGAAAAGCACGATTCTAACTTTACAAATGGACGTGGGGATGAAGGAGGCTGGGCTCCCAACCTAGATAATCAAAAGGCATTGGAATTTTCTGCCAAGGCTTGTGAGAGCCTAGGTTTTACACTTGGGAGGGAAGTTTCTCTTGGTGTTGATTTTGCATCCTCTACCTTGTGGAATCAAAAGAAAAAAAAATATGTTTATAACAGGAAAGGTTTTGAAAACGCCCCCGAACAACAGCTTGAGTTTGTTTCAGAAATAATAAAAAAATACAAGCTTGTTTATGCAGAGGATGCAGTGCATGAAGAAGCCTTTGAAGAGATGGCAGTTTTGACTTCACGATTTCCAAATACGTTGATAACTGGTGATGACCTTCTGGTAACAAACACTACGATCCTCAAAAAGGCGGCTAGGCTAAAGTCATGCAATGCGGCAATCTTAAAGGTTAACCAGGCAGGAAGTCTTTATGATGCATTAGAATTTGCTACAGAAGCTCATAAAAACAATATCAAGCTAATCACATCACATCGATCAGGAGAGTCTACTGACTCACACATATCGCATATTGGCATTGCAACAAATTCAAAGATGTTAAAGGTTGGCGTCGTTGGTGGAGAAAGAATTGCAAAACTCAATGAATTAATTCGTATTGCAGAGTATGATTTAATACGTGGGATGGCACAGATTTAAAAACACAACATGAGCGAGCAAAGGGAGCTTGAACACATGGAAAAGTACATCCTATCCACTGGAATTAGGGTAGGAACTCCAGTCAAGACAAAGTTCATGATTCCGTTTATTACAAAGGCAACTAATGAGGGACTTTACATTATTGACAGTAAAAAGACGTTATTCAGAATTCAAACTGCTGCTAAATTCATAAACAGAGCAGAAATTTCCAAGGTAATAGTGTGTTCTGGAAGGGAATATGCAACTACTCCTATAGAGAAATTCTGCGAGATTACTGGTGCAACACCGATGCTTGGAAGGTTTATGCCTGGTACTCTTACAAATCCTCTTTTGCCGTATTATACAGAACCACAGCTTGTTTTAGTTTCGGATCCACAAACTGATGAGCAAGCAGTCCTTGAAGCAAGGAATGCGGGCATTCCAGTAATTGGAATATCAAATACAGACAATATCACTTCAAAGCTGGATCTTATCATACCGGCAAATAACAGAGGAAGAAAATCACTAGCGGCCATATATTGGCTTCTGGCAAGAGAGATACTTGTGCAAAAAGGTCAGCTAAAAGATGGTGAGGCAATGAAGTATGAAATTGACGACTTTGAAACCAAGATAACAGAAGATGAAATAATTGAAGAACAGGTAAAAACCCCACGATTCGATAGATTACAGAGGCAATAGAATATGCAGATAAGAACACCAGCTGTTGCTGGCATGTTCTATCCAAAAGAAAAAGATAAACTAAAAGATGTAATACATAATTGTTTTTTACACACTTTTGGACCAGGAAAACTTCCTCCTGCTGAACATAAAGAAAATATTCTTGGGGTCATTTGCCCACATGCTGGATACATGTATTCTGGGCCTGTTGCGACAAATTCTTTTTATTCCATATCTTCACAAAAACCTGAAATTATCATAATTGTAGGTCCAAACCACTGGGGAATTGGATGTGGAATTGCCGCAATGAAAGAGGGTCAGTGGCAAACTCCACTTGGAAGTGTTGAGGTAGATACTGAATCTGCCATCGAGGTAAACAAAGTTTCCAAAATTATAGAGCTAGATTTTTTTTCCCATACAAGGGATCATAGCCTAGAGGTACAAATTCCTATGTTGCAAGAAGTTTACTCACACAAGTTTAAGATTTTACCTATAATTTTGATAAACCAAGATTACAAAGCTGCAAAAGAGGTTGGTTTTACAATAGCAAAAATTGCAAAGAACAAAAAAACTATGATAATAGGTTCATCCGACTTTACACACTATGAGGAAAACAGCTATGC
>JBOGRG010000020.1:0-5714 GCA_050749365.1 Nitrosopumilaceae archaeon | reverse complement strand
GATTTTGATGTGTTAACCAGCGTCATGTTAAAACTCCAATCATACAGAACTTAAAGCTTATCCAGAGTTGTGCTTTCCCCACTGGTGTAATGCCATCGCAGCTGCAACCCACGTTCTGATATCATCATACACTGGAACCTTGTGTTTTTCTATTAGAGCTGAAACTCGTTGTGTATATGGTCCGCCATTTCCTCCAACAAGAAGTGGCTTTTTGTTCTGCCTTGAGAACTCGCCTAGATAATCTATGATTGTCTCCTCTAGTGGATCATCCTGAAAAACAAACCACGGCATAATTATATCCACATTTGGGTCATTCATGAATTTTTGAATCGCATACCTATAGTCATCTGCGTTTGCTCCGCCAGTAACATCTACCGGATTTCCATTTCCAATAACATATGTTGGTGGATAGTGCGATTTCATTTCGTTAAGTGTAGCTTCTGTTACTTTGGCAACCTCTAGTCTAAGTCTTTCAAAGTGATCAATTGCACCAATCATTGGACCTGCACCATTACTTACAAGTCCGGCTCTGCCACCCTTTGCAGGTGGTTGCCATGAGAGTGCTTTTACTACTCCTGCAAGTTCTTGATAACTATCAACTGAAATTATTCCTGCTTGTTTGAATGCTCCCATGATTATTGCATTTGAACCTCCAAGTGATCCTGTGTGTGACGCAGCTTGTTTTGCACCAGCTGCGGTTCTACCACTCTTCCATATCACAACTGGCTTGTGTTTTTCTGCCATCACTCGCTTTGCAGTTTCAACAAACTTGCGGCCGTCTCCAAAGCCTTCTACGTAAAGCGATATAACTTTGGTCTGGGGGTCATTTGCCAGATACCAGATCATGTCTGCCTCGTCTACATCTGATCTGTTTCCATAACTTACCATCTTTGAAAGACCAAACGAGTCTGCAGTTTCTAGGAAACTAATTCCCATGGTACCGCTCTGGGACAAAAATGCAATATCGCCAAGTCTTGCCCTAACCATTCTTGCCTGTCCTTGGAAGGCACAGTCAAGCCTGTTTGCGGCATTAAACATGCCGATGCAGTTAGGACCAATTATTCTGATCTTGTGTGCTTCTGAAAGACGTTTTATCTCTGCTTCCATTGCAGCTCTTTCCCCCCCAAGCTCTTTTCCACCCCCAGATACTATCACAACATTGTGTATGCCTTTTTTTGCACACATTTCTAAAATGGGTGGAGTAACTGAAAGATCAACACAGACTACAACCAAATCTATAGGATCTTGGATCGCTTCTAAAGACGGATAGCACTTGATTCCTAAAATCTCGTCAGCCTTTGGGTTGATTGGATATACCTTTCCTTTGTAATCGTGCTTTGCTATACTGTCTAAAACAGAATTTCCGATCTTTCCTGGAGTTGCAGATGCACCCACAAGTGCAACAGATTGAGGTGTAAAGAACTTCTCCATGAACTCGGCGTTTGGTTGTGCATTAGATATGGCATCGTTTTTGAACTCATTTCTCAGAATTATCTTTGCATATACAACATAGTATGAATTTGGGTAAACCACGATTGGATTAAAGTCGACGCTGTCAAAGTATCCTGCATTGTCAACTCCAAGCTTGCCTATCTGGACTAGCGCATTTGCAAGCATGTTTTGGTCTATAGGCTTGCTGCCTCTGTATCCTTGCAGTATCTTTGCACCCTTTAGCTCATTGAGCATTGATTTTGCATCTGCAACTGTGACTGGAAGCATTCTAAAAGCAACATCTTTGAATATTTCAGTTAAGACACCTCCAAGTCCAACCATTATGACAGGTCCAAATTGAGGATCGTTTTGCAAGCCAACTATAAGCTCAACTCCTTGCGGAACCATCTTCTCAAGAAGAATTCCTTTTAGCTGAACACCTTTCTTTTTTGAGAGTCTTCTGTACATGTCGTTGAACGCTTTCTTGACTTCTTTCTCGTTTTGTAATCCAACTTTGACTCCGCCAACGTCTGTTTTATGAAGAATTTGTGGTGACACAACCTTCATGACAAGTGGATAGCCAAGCTTCTTTGCAGCTCTTGTTGCTTCTTTAGCAGAATTTACAAGAGCATACCTTGGCACTTTGACATCATATTTTTTCAAAACTGCTTTTGAGAGATCTTCAGTGATTACCTTATGATCTGTGGATATAGTTTCATCAAAGATTTTAGTCACAGAACTCATATAGAACGAAAAGTCTAAGCGTCTTTATATTAAACTTTTGTCACAGCTTGTATGCGAACTTGAAATTTCGGTAAAAGGTTTTCATGTTGTCTTGTATGCATTGAATGTTTTCTGGGATTTTTCTGATTATCTCTTGTGGGTCTATGTAGGAAATATGGCTTAGCTCGTCTCTTGATTTTTCTATCCATAATCTGATTGTTTTTTCATCTACCTCAAGGTGAAATTGCACGCCTACCGCTGTACCTAATTGAAATGTCTGATTTTCATAATTTTTAGAGTGTGCCAGTCTTATTGCATTTTGAGGCAGATCAAAGGTCTCTCCATGCCAATGAAAAACTGTGGCAGGGCTTTTAATTCCAGAGAAAAGACTTGATTTTGAAGTGTTGTCAAACTCTATATCGTGATAGATTCCAATTTCTTTTTGTTTTCCAGCGTAGACTTTGGCTCCAAATGCCTTTGCAATGAGTTGTGATCCAAGACATATACCAAGTAGAGGTATTTCTTCCTCAACTGCCTTTCTAATCAGCAGCATCTCCTCCTTCAGATACGGTAAATTATTGTTTGCACTTTCGGATGCTCCCAAAATTATCACTGCGGCAGAATCAATTTCAGGAATTTTTTCTTGTTTAGTAAAAACTGTCTTTATCTTAAAACCATCTTGCTCCAAGAGTTCGCCAAGGCCTGCAAGTCCCTCGTATTTTGTATTCTGCAGTACTAGAACATTAGACATCTTTTGGTATAACGTAGAAAACTGCTTAATATATCAAACGCTAATCGATGTTGTGAAGGTTACAGAATCAGAAATAGAAGATATTAAAAATTTCATCACATTACTAAACTCTAAAAAAGACTCGATAGTTGTGGTAGAAGGAAAGCGTGATTTGGCAGCACTAAAAAAACTAGGCTTTGCTGGCAACATATGTGAGTTTCACAGCTTTAAAGGATTGACAAAGTTTGCTGATTCAATTGATTCGTATAAGAGACTCATAGTTTTGCTTGATCTAGATAGAAAGGGCAGATACCTGACAAGTAAAATAATAACGCAACTTGAACACCGCATCAAAATAGATCTCTCATTTAAAAAGAGGCTTTCTTCTATAACCAAGGGAAAGATAAGACACGTTGAGGATCTTGTAATGTACCAATTCCTCACACAAGATCGGTTTGTATACAAATCCTAATCATAAGCACTTATATCCGCGGGCTGGGAAATTAAATTGATCTAAAATTAAGAGGATTATGAATTGCCAAGTACAGGAATTGTCAAGTATCACGTTAAGCTCAGCTTTGACGTCGATGGGTTGGTTGAAAAGGCCGACATAATAGGTGCAATTTTTGGCCAGACAGAAGGACTGTTAGGGCCAGAGATGAACCTAAACGAGCTACAGAAAGTGTCGAAGGTGGGTAGGATAGAGGTAAACACTACGTCAACGTCAAACCAAACAAAAGGCGATGCACTTCTGCCAATGAGCACAGACATTTCTACTGCTGCTCTTATTGCTGCAGCAATTGAGAGCATCGACAAGGTGGGGCCTTTCCAAGCTAACTTTAAGCTAGAAGCAATAGAGGACATCCGTTCTGCAAAGAAAAAAGAGATTGTAGACAGAGCAAAAGAAATTGTTCAGAAATGGTCTACAAAAACAATTAGTGAAGGAGATGAGATGCTAAAGGATGTATCAGAACGCGGTTCTGTCGGTAAACTAGCAACATTTGGAAGTGAAAAACTTACATGCGGTTCTGGAGTTTTTGATTCACCTTGGATAATTCTAGTTGAGGGAAGGGCAGATGTTATAAATCTGTTGAGAGCAGGCTTTGACAACGCACTTGCAATAGAAGGTGCAAGAATAGATGAATCCATAAAAGAACTCTGTGCTTCAAAATCAAAGGTTGTCGCCTTTTTGGATGGTGACAGAGCCGGTGGATTCATACTAAAAGAACTGCAAACTCTAGTTAACATAGACGTAGTCCATCGTGCTCCAGAAGGAGTCGAGGTAGAAGAACTGACACCAATGCAGATTGTAGAGATACTAAAAGACACTGCCGAGGACATGAAAAAAGAAACTGCCAAACCAAGGCTGCAGGATCCAAAAGATGAACCAATAGCTAATGTCGTAAAGAAAGTCTATCAAGATTTGAACGAATCACTTGAGGCAGTAGCACTAGATGACAGTCTCAATGAACTCTTCAAGGTACCAGTAAGCGAGGTAGTAGGAAAGCTCTCTGGAGGTTCTGGAATAAAATATCTGGTTCTTGATGGAATCATAACACAGCGCTTGATTGATGCTGCAAAAGATGCAGGAATAGAGTGTGTTATAGGCCACCGCATGGCCAACTTGAAAAAAACAGATGGACTAGTACTCAAAACATTTACAGAGCTCGGTGTAGCCTAGACTCTTTAAATGCCAGACCTGAAGGTTCAGCACATTCTGACTCTTGCCGAGCTTTTAGCAAAAGGAGCTAGGTACAACTTTGTTTCAATTACTACTTCATCACTTGGAAGGAGCATTAACAGATCGCAACAGGCTGCATCAAAACACCTTTTGGAATTAGAGAGCGATGGATACATAGAACGAATCAGAAGCGGACAGAAAGTTCTAGTCAGAATCACAAGTAAAGGACATGCAGAGATGGAAAAAATATCATCAACTTTGCAAGCGAGCTTAAAATCATCGCCATCATATCTAGAATTCAAAGGAACTGTAATTTCTGGAATGGGTGAAGGGGCGTATTACATGTCTATGAAAGGATACACAAAACAGTTCAGGTCAAAACTTGGATACATCCCCTTTCCTGGTACACTAAATGTTAAGATAAAAGACAAGGAATTCATCGAGGCAAAACACAGTCTTGATGCACACGATGGAATAATGATAAATGGATTTTCTGATGGGAAGCGAACATATGGATGGGTAAGGTGCTATCCTGCAAAAATTAACAATTCAGTTGATGGTGCACTGATAACTCTGGAAAGAACACACTACGATGACTCTGTAATTGAACTAATTTCACACACAAATATCAAAAAAGTAGCCAAACTCTCAACCGGATCGCAAATCTCAGTTAGAGTATCTATTGTTTCAAAATAAATAAGCAATGCGTAAATGCAACGATGACCTATGTTATAGTATTGAACATATATGATACAAAACCAATCAATTGTTCAAAATGTGGAAATTGTGCCAATCCCATGCCTGAAGGTGATGACAAGTCGCTATATGTAATAAGCAAATTCAACAAATAATCAAATTTAATCCCATTGCCAAACTAATTATTAGTGAATCTCATATTGATGTGTAATGGTTTTAACTTGGATTGGAATTGCAATAGGAATTATAATTGTAGCTGCACTTATTTACAAGATCAAAAAATCCTCAAAAAGTAACTTTATGTCACTTCACTGTAAAAGATGTGGTTTTAAGACAAACGGCTTGAAATGTCCTATATGTGAAAGCGAAAAAAAGAGTATAAAATAAGATCAAAGCCTGTAAATCGATTCGCCGTATTCACTTTCTATTTTTGAGCTCTTGATATCTGGAACA
>JBOGRG010000019.1:0-1615 GCA_050749365.1 Nitrosopumilaceae archaeon | reverse complement strand
GAGATCATACCGTTCCTGTAACAAGCAGAGAAATGGAAACAGGAAGCCTTACAGTGGCCAGCGTAGCAAAGGCGGACAAAATTTTCAGTCTCGAACAAAAGCTAGTTGTAAGAACGTATGGCCGGCTGCGTCAGGATATTTTTAATAAAATCAGAAGTGAGCTTCTTGGTATTCTGACCTAGCTATAGTAATTAGATGAAGGGTCTCGACTTAAGTGAGATGTTTACTTTTTGCCACAACTTTCGCTCTGCTTCGCTAGAAAGCGGTATCTCCTTTTCTGCAAGAAATGCTTCAACTTCAGCTTTCACTATCTTGTTAAGATTATTTTCTCTACACCATTTGATACATTCTTCTTGTAGCTGTGGTAGAATTTCCTTTTCGTGTGTTAACTGATCTTCTACCAGAGTCTTGTATGCTTTTTCTTCAATTCTTCTCATCGTTGTAGCGACCTCTGGATCAAGATTAAAGACTCGTTCTAATCCTTTTTTGATCAATACAGCCTGATCAATTCATATGCGTTGTAATGCCTAGTCCAATCTTGAGAACCTCCTTCCTTCCGCACGAATTCAACGATTTCCTTGCTGGTCTCCTCTTCGGGTTTACTATTGAGTGATTTCAAGAATTGTTTAGTTCCATGATCTCTTAATGAGGCTCCATAAGCGGCCATTCCGCCACTTGCTCGTCTTCCAAGTACACTCTTGATTTCACCTTCAACCAATGCCAAATAATCTTGATAACAGTCAGTAGTCTCTGAGATAGAGAATTTTGTTCCGTTCTTAACCCATGTAAATTCGTAAGAACCTACTTTTCCGACATAGCTTGAAAATTTTCTAAAATCTACATAACCTTCCTCTCTATCTGACTCATCGACCGCTTCTTCTGTATTGGGCATATCTTTTTCCTCAAAAATCCTAATAGTGACAAGAATAGTTTTGACATCTTCTTTTCTTGCAATATTGAAGAATTCCTTCCAATCGTCAAAATTATCCCAATTCGCTTCAATGAATGACTCCATCACAGGAAGCTCTTTACAATAAAAGACATTGAATCCCTGCTCTTTTGCGTAGTCCAAGATTTCTTTACTTCTCTCTTGGAGGTCTTCAACATTGGTCATGACAAAGGTATTCGCTATCCGCTTGTTATAATAGTTAAAGTTACTAAGACGGGTCTTGAGGGATTCAATCTGCAAAACTATGGGATCGGTTGTGCGCCGACTAGAACTTGATCTGGGCAATTCTCCTAAGGCACAGCCAGAGTATCGGAGCACCGAAGGCAACCATGGAATATGCTAAAACTGCATTTGAATATTCTAATTTAAGGAGGATCAAAAATCCTATGGCCCAAAAGATCATAAAGGCTCCAGGAACTTGTACACGTCTTGTGTTGACAGCAGATTGTATCAGCTGCTCTTTCGTGGGCTCATCATCCTGATAGAATGGTTTGAGAAGATAGGTTGCCGACAATAAGTACAGGAGTAATGAAACAATCAGTAAAATAACTGCAATTGCTTCAAAATAATAATCGAACCACTCTGTCAATGTTTGGCTTGGGTTCTGTTAGATATAATACCAGCAATATCGCGCTTATACCGATGAACCAACTTGTAATAATGGTC
>JBOGRG010000018.1:0-1642 GCA_050749365.1 Nitrosopumilaceae archaeon | reverse complement strand
TTGTACTGAATACTGGAAACGGTGCAACATTTACTGCAACCATTGTAAATGGTGTGGTAAGGGGATCCTAGAGATGGCACAGATCAACACATCAATTGATGACGAGCTCCTAAAGGAATTCAGACATATAGTCTACAACAGAATGGGTCTAAAAAAGGGAGACCTTAAGACAGCACTAGAAGACGCTATGTTTGACTACATACACAAATATCCAGATTCGGACAAGACTAAAGGATTAGCAAAGCGTGTTTAATCACACCAATCTACTTTTTATTTTTTAAAATCTTAAATTGTTTGGACTTTTGATACGTTGTAAATATCATTTTCTAGCAAGTAATGAGTGCTTATACAGCTTGTTCATAGTGTAAATCATTATAGAGATTAAACCAATATTTGATACTGCATATATGATCAAATTCTTTATGTCTTGAACAACCAGAAAATTATACAAGCTAGGTGAAAATACAAATGGGCCTAAAATGACCACAGCAGCTAGTATAACTTCTACCACACCAAGTGAACTTGGTACAAACTTTGGTGTTAATATTAAACCACCTAATGTAATAAAAAATATAATGACATATAGTCTTAAGAGAAAAACACTCTCGTAAGTTCCTTGTTGAAGACTAAGCATATAGACTATCAGAACATTCACTGTTACAGCAACTATTGACCATGCCATTAAGCCTAAAATTGTAAAATTGCTTACAAGTATAACATTTCGGTTATCTGCCCAATGAAATTCAATTATCAAAGCCATAAGAGATATGGCAATGAAAACTAGCACTTTGGCAATTATGAGCCCAAAAATGCCATGCCCAGAATACAACATTATCCCAAAGGGATTAATTTCCCCCAGTATGCCAGCTGGATGTTTATTTATCAGCCAAATCGTAGTCATAAGATCCCCCACTACATAAAACACGAACAAGACACCAAGAATTACAAGTTTTTCTGCCTTGATCGAAGATTTTTTGTACATCGGGTTGTATGCACTAGCATGACATTCTTATTAATATGTAGTTTAACTACATAAGTAGATATCTTTATAAGCCGGATCTCAATAGTATGTAGCAATGACGCAGATTAATGCCTCAATTAATGATGAACTCCTAAAGGAATTCAGACATGTGATTTATACAAGAATGGGTCTCAAGAAAGGTGACTTTAAGGCCGCATTAGAAGATGCTATGTTTGATTACGTCCAAAAATATTCGAATTCAGATTCTGCTAAAGAATTAGCAAAGCGTGCTCAATCACAAAAAGACCCAGAATCACAAGCAAAAAAGAAAGTAAAGTAAGACAGCAATTAATAGCATTATAGACTGGAACTGTGCATTTGGTCATTCTAAATGATACTCTGCTATCCGACACTCCCATTCTCCATCTGCATATCTAGATACATAGTTATATAGATATCATTATATATGGGAGACTTTATATCCAGTCTGTAAAATGAACTATACATTGAGTATACAAAGACGAAGGGCAGTAGCTCCAATCATTGCTACACTGCTTATGGTAGCAATTGCTGTAGTTGGAGGCATTCTGATATTCGTGTTTGCACAGGGATTCTTCACTGATACGTCAATACAAGGGCCAACCATTGATTCACTGGAGATATTTGGTTATGACGCACGTG
>JBOGRG010000017.1:0-17566 GCA_050749365.1 Nitrosopumilaceae archaeon | reverse complement strand
AATTTTGTTATACGATACCTACAAGACCTGCAAGCTCTTTTCTGCTCGCTGAGCCAAGCTCCTCTGCAGCTTTTTCTGGAGTAACCTTATTTAGAAATACACCAAATCCTCGTTCAAGACCAGACCAGGAATCAGATTGTGGATAAACTTCAACATGCCAATGAATTTGCCTATTGTTTTTCTTTTCTGGAGAGAGGTGGAATACCATATTATAAGATGGGTTCTTCATTGTGTTTGCAAGTCCGCCAAGTGTTGCGCGCAAGATTAAGGATAAATCATTTATCTCTTTTTGTGTGATCTTTGAAAAACTTGTTATGTGTTTTTTTGGATATATCCAAAATTCATAGGGATGAGATGGAGCCCATGGACAAAAGGCAAGAAAGCCATCAGTCTGTAGAATCTGCCTTGGCCCTCCTGTTTCTGTGCTTACTGTTTGGCACATTGGACATATTCCCTTCTCGTTTAGAATTTTGTGCGAGGCTTCTGCTTCCTGCTCTATAGATGGAGGAATTGTTGAAAATGTTACTATGTTAAGATGTGGGTGAGTGGTAATACCACCTGCTTCCTTTCCATGATTTACATAAATGGATACGTATGTTACACCTCTTTGGGTGTAAAGCCACCGCAATCTATCCTGAATTACAACTAGAATGTTTGACCACTGTTCTGTACCGATTGAGGAAAGTGAGTCTTTGTGTTTTTCAGATGCCACTACTATGTAGTGGTACCCATAGGCAGGCTCGCTGTAAAGTGGTCTATCACTGTAAGAGTTCTCTGATGTTGTGGCTACAACAGGATTTTTACTTTCAAAGACTCGAACAGACCAGTCTTCTACATAATAGTCCTCACTGTCTTGCAGTCTTTGTAACATTCCATCTTTTGCAACAAGAGAAAGTGAGGATGGGTTTGTCATGGCCTCATTCCCAGGACAGAATGGACATTTTTTTGAATCGGTTGCTACGTGGTTGTCTGGGGAAACAATCACAAATCTATCAATGACATAATCTTTACGCAGATCCCCCATATCAGTATCATCGCGATCTAGTAATTTAAAACCTTTTCAGAGATCGATTTAAAAAATTATTGTAAAGTTTATGTGTAACACAACAAACCTCGAAAGTGAGTTGATAAAAAATTACTGACAATTCAGATGTGCACATGATCTATGTTCTTCTGGATGGAGTCGGCGATCTTCCACATCCTGACCTGAATGGAAACACGCCACTTGACCTTGCAAAGACCCCAAATCTTGACAGGCTTGCAAAAAATGGCACAATAGGGCAGGTCATTTCTGTAGGAGAAGGGATTGCTCCACAATCTGATATTGCGGTTTTCAACATGCTTGGATACAAGTTCCAGCATGAGAATTACGTAGGCAGGGGTGTAATTGAGGCAATAGGAGTAGGCATAGATTTCAGAGACGGCGACATTGCGTTACGAGGCAACTTTGCCACCATAAACGATGAAGGTGTCATAACAGATAGGCGAGCTGGCAGAAAAATAGAAAAAGAAGACGCACTTGGAGTTGCGCTTGAGATAGAACGTCTGATAAGATTTTCAAATCCAAAAGCCTCAGTGGTTGTAGCACCTACGATAGATCATCGAGTCGTAGTTAGAATAAGATGCGAGGGGGAGTCTCTTTCTTCTGAGATAAGTAACACAGATCCTGCTTATGCCAGGATAGATGGGATGGGCATTGCAAAAGCAGTTGGTGATTATCTTAAGATTGAGAGATGCCTACCACTAGAGGAGTCAGCTGGTGCAAAACTTGCAGCCAGTCTTGTCAATGAGTTTACAGAACAATCACTTGACATAATGAAAAAAAGTGATATTAACAAAGCTCGTAAGGAAAAAGGAAAAAAGCTTCTAACTAGCATACTTTTGCGCGATGCTGGCAATAGATATCCCAGAGTCATGCCCATAAACGAGCTGCACTCTATGAAATTTTCCTGTATTGTGGATATGCCAGTAGAGATTGGGATTTCAAGTGTACTAAAGATGAAGTCGTTTAATGCAGGAGGGATGACGGACTACGAAGAAAAGGCCAGAGTAGCTGCTAAAGCAATGGAAACACAAAATGCAATATACGTACATATCAAAGGTCCTGACGAGTTTGGTCACGATGGTGACGCCTTAGGAAAGATGAAAAACATCGAGGAGATTGATAAGAGATTTTTTGGAACTTTGTTAGACAACATAGATACTGCCAAAGTTTCTGTAGTGGTTTCCGCTGATCACTCTACTCCATGTATAAACAAGGGTCACAGTGATGATCCTGTGCCCGTATTGGTTTCAGGCGATTCAATAAAAAAAGACGGCAGTGCAAGGTTTACTGAAAAAGAAGCAAAGAAAGGCAGGATTGGTCTGCTTGCTGGAGCAGATGTAATCAAGACTGCCATTAATCTAATCAAATCGTAAATGTCTCAATTGCCTTTGAGCGAATCATGCCAGACACCTTCTTACGTACTGCATCTATGTCTATTTGATGGTACTTACCTGTGGTGTTACCAATCTTTTCAAGTGCGCGTCTAAAAATTGAAAGACAGATCTCATTTTCGTCTTTTTGGCAATGAACCAAGGCTGCGGCTACAAGTATTAGTCCTTGTAACAAATCCTTTTCTTTTCCATCTGCTTTCTTCCATACGCCTTCAAAGATTTCATGACACTCCCAAAATCTTTCGTTATTGAAATAGTATCGTCCTTTTTCTATTGCGTCTTCTTTTCCAATCTCTTCATCTACCACATGCTTTGCATGATCAAGTAGTCCAATAGGTTCTAGTTTTTTTATTAAGAGAACCAAGTCTTCTTTTTTTATTGAAACGTCAAATTCTACGTATCTACTTGAAACCCTAGTATCTCTTATTGTGGAATCCATAGCAGAACCAAGCTTGCGAGCTTGCAAAAGAAGTTTGTTAGCATCCTGTGGAACATATTTTGAATTTTTCAGATGAATCATAAAACGGTCCACATCCAAACAAAGCTTCAATTTCTTAAATTTGTTAGCTATTCCAGTTAAGATTTATATGAACTATCAAGAGGACTTGGAATACATGTCCATGATAGAGACTGTACGTGATGTAAAAAATAACCTACTCTCAAGAAGGGAGATCACGTGTACGTTCAAAGGACTAGGTGGCAAGCTCAAAAAGCTAGAAGCCATAGACATGATATCAAAGCAGTTCAAGCTTGATGGAAAGATAATAGTGCCAATCATGTTAAAAAACGAGACTGGCAGACCAATGACTTCTGGCACCTTCTACATATATGACGATGAAAAGACCGCAAAAGCACACATCAAGCCAGCAATTTTCAAAAGGCTAGAGAAAGCAAAAGGTGGTGGCGAAAAGACTAAAGGCGAAACAAAAGAGGCGCCCGCAGAGAAAAAAGAGGCAAAAGAACCTGAAGAGAAAAAAGAAAAACCAGTTAAAAAAGAAGCTGAACCGGCAAAAGAAAAGCCTGCCAAAAAGGAATCTGCTGAATCACCAAAGGAAAAGAGTAAGTAATGGCCGGAAAGAAAGGATCCACTCCCAGCGTTTACAAGTTTTACAAGATAAAAGGAGACAAGGTAGAAAGGAACAGAAAAGAATGTTCCAGATGTGGCAAGGGAGTATTCATGTCAGAACACAAAAACAGACGCACATGCGGCAAGTGTGGTCTTACTGAATTTTTGCAATAATCAATAGTATTTTTTCTTTCTAAGCTTCGACATTTTTTGCTCCAGCTCATCCAGTTTTGATGCAAGTTTTGGATCTATTCTTGTCTTAGCTATTATTTGTGCCGGTACCTTGGCAATGTTGGTATCAAGTGTAATATGAGTTGTCGGCAGTTTTTTTTCTATCCAAAGTTTTATGACTTTGTCTTCTAGTTTATAGTCCCTAAATCCCTCTGGAAATTTTTTTGTAATGTGTAAAAGTAGTGTTTTGTCATTAAAGACTGCTCTTGGATCAAAAAGTCGCGTTGTGTCTGTATAGATACCCTCAAAAAGATTACTTGATATCTCATCTGAAACTAACTCCATTTTTGAGATTCTACGAATCAGCTCTAAATAATGTAAAAACTCATGCGCAAGTATAGCGTGTATAGTTCCTTTGAGTCCATAGGCTACAAGTGGAGCAGTAATTTGAATAACAACCTCAATTTTTTCTCCAGAAACAACGGGCAACGTTCTTGCAAACAAGATTCCATAATCAAATGAACCTGTGTGAGGATGAGAGAGCACTATTGATGGTTCTACATATGCAACAGGAAAGTTGATTCCTGATGCTTTTTCTATTCTGTCAATACCTAGAACCACTATATGAAATCTTTCTACAATAAGAGAATGTAGCTTATCTGATAAAAGACCGTTCTTGTGGGCCTGATGAACTTTTAGTAATGGATCCAATGCACCAAACTTGAGTAAGACTATAAAAAAACGTTGATACGTATTCATTATACTAATTTAGATAAACGATCTGAAAAAATATTACCTACAATTTTTCAAAATTCAGGCCTTGGTAAGTGCGATCTCGTGAAAATCAAAAATCTTGCATTTGCATGGATTTTCTAGTATGCTGCTTAAGCTTGGTGTTACTTCTATACCGTCAGCAAGTCTTTTGAGTGGTACTCCGCCATCAGCTTTCATAAAAAGCGAGAATGAATTACTAGATTTTTTTTTGTAGCTTATATCGTAGATGTGTTTTTGGTTTTTCTTGCCAGAGTTTTCATAAACTGAGATGGGTTGCGCTTTTAATTTATATAGATTTTTTAGTTGTGAGGGTTTGATCTCTTTTTCAGTCTGGACTTCCATTTTTACTTTGGATCTAAATCTTATGATGCTTTGTGGAAGCCTCCCAATTATCTTAATACCGTGAATCACAACTTCTCCAAGCAGTATTTTTTTTGCTAGTTTGATTTGTCTTTTGTGTGGGTTTACAAGCCTAACAAAAAATGGCCTTCCCTTTCCTAAAACCAAGCTTGTCTCGTCTTCACTTCCTACCCATGTCATCTTTGCTTGCTGTGCACCAAATTTTTCATATAGAAATTTAGCTATTTTTCCCTCTACGCTGTCAAATTCTGTGATTCCATGAAATTCGCATGCATAGCATCCTTTGCCCCTACAGTTCTTGCATGGTTTTTGCTTTTGTGGAATTCCCCGTATGCTCTTTGTGTATCTGCCAAAAAGAAATATTGGTTTTAGTTTTATCTCACATTCGTCATTTTTAAAATCAAGTGTAAATACAATGTCTGGGTTTTGGTAATTCACTTTGGTTTTTGTTTTTCTGCCAAATCTCTTTCCTATTTCTCTAGTAATGTCGGCCTTTATGCTATTTATTCCACGTAGCTTGAATTTTGAGCGTATAAGATCGTCTCTGTCTAACACAGACGGAGGTAGGATTGCTCCAACAAGAAACGATGAAAACTCATAGTCTTGTGACATTTCAAGCATTTTAGAAAGTTGCACATAAAGTTTTGCCATCAGGTTTTTACAAATGTAGCAGCTCTTTGGATTTTTTTTTCCTAAGATTTTTCTAATTTTAATTCCAAGTCTTCTGTGTGATAACAAGCCAAGCCTGTCGGCAAACAACCTTCCAAGACAGTTGTCACAAAGTTTGTGTTCTTTTAGAATTAATTTAGTATCAGAAACTATTGTAGCAATGTTATTCACTTTCCATTCCCCTTATAACTTTGTAAAATAAGGATGTTTTATTCGTAGTTATTGAAGTGGAAACGCCATGAATAGATTCTATAATTGTAATTTATAATGTTGGTATTACCATGGAAATAGTTGTTTTTTTGAATCAACATCAGTGACACTAATTGCCTTGGTAGGACACATCTGTGCCGCATCTAGGATTTTTTCAGAACTTGCTCCTCTTTGATTTATTACATATGACTTTGGATTTGTACGTGCTCTTTTATCAATCTGAAATACAGTAGGAGCAATTGTCTCACAGCTGCAGCAACCAATGCAGAGGCTTTTATCTACATCAGTGGAGACTTGGATTTCCTCTTCAACTTCTTGCTGTTCAAATTCAACGTTAATGTTTTCTCCTCTTGTCCTTTCATAATACTCCCAAAAAGTCTTTTCGTAATATTTCCAAAAGTCTTGGTAAGCAGACTCGGTTTCTCTAGTGTACCTTCCCCAATCCTCCTCTGGAGGTTTGTCAGTTGGTCTTGCACCCCACCAAGACTGTTTTTTTGAATTAAAGGTGTAGTCTTGCTTAGAACTTTTTTCTTGATATTTCTGAGAACTTGCGTTCGGTGTGTCATATGATTTGTAACTGACCATTCTCTTATATTCTGCTCGCAATATTTGATAGGCTTCTGTTATGGTTTTGAATTTTTTTCCGTCTCTTTCTGACATGTTTTTGTCAGGATGAAGTTGTAGTGCCAGCTTTCTGTATGCAGATTTTATTTCCTTAAATGGAGCATCATTTCTAACACCTAAAACTTGGCAGCATTGGTAACTATTCACTACCTATTAGAAACTGAACTATGTTAAAAATGGTTAGATGAGCTGATCTAGCCAAGCCCCATTTTTCTAAGCATTCCTTGCATGCCTCTTCCTTTGAGCGCCTTGACACTTGCTTTGGAGTTTTTGTATGCTTTCAAAAGCTCTTTTACTTCATGTTCTGATCTACCAGAACCCCTTGCAACTCGTTTTATTCTTGATGCGCTCAAGATGTCAGGATCTGCCTTTTCTTGTTTTGTCATGGATTGAATTATGTATCTCCATTTCTGCATTTTTTCTTCCTGCTGATCAAGTTGATCCTCTTTTACCATTCCTGAAAGGCCGGGCATGTTATCCAAAATATTACGAAGTCCACCAGCTTTTGTTGCTTCGTCGATCTGAAAGTAAAAGTCTTCCATGTTCATCTTTCCATGTGAGATTCGCTTTAGCCTCTCTTCGTCGCCTTCCTCTTCAAGCCTCTTTGCCATATCCAAGAGGGCCTGAATGTCTCCCATCCCAAGCAATCTTCCAACAAATCTGGTTGGAGAAAATTTCTCAAGATCATCAATCCTTTCTCCGGTTCCTACATACATTATCTGGGCTCCCGTTGCTGCAGCTGCTGCAAGTGCACCGCCACCCTTTGCGCTGCTGTCAAGCTTGGTAATTACAATACCTCCAACTGGCACTATTTTGTGAAATGCTTCAGCCTGAATGTAGCATTGCTGTCCTATGGTACCATCGATAACAAGCAGTGCAAGATCTGGATTTGCTACTTTGCTTATCTGCGTCATTTCCTCAAGCAAGTCTTTTTCTTCCTTGTGTCTTCCAGCTGTGTCTATAACAATTACATCAAAGTTTGAATTCTCAAAGTGCTTAAGACCGTTTTTGACAATTTGCGGCGAATCTTTGTTGTTTTCTTCACCAAAAATTTCAATGTTTGCCTTTTGGCACAATGTTTTAAGCTGTGTTAGTGCACCAGGTCTGTAGGTGTCAGCACCAATCACTGCAACCCGATATCCTTGTTTTGTAAGATGTTTTGCAAGCTTGGCAGTGATTGTTGTCTTTCCACTTCCCTGAATTCCAAGCATAAGGACTCTGTTTGTCTTTCCAGCTTGAAATGAAAACTGTTGTTCCGTTCCAAGGAGCTTTGCAAGCTCATCATATAGTATCTTTACAATGTGATCTTTTCTTGAAAGGCCTGGTGGTGGGTTTTCATTTAGTAAACGCTGTTCTAGATTTTTTGTTATCTGCAAGACCAGTTTTACGTTTACATCAGACTGCAAAAGCGCTCTTTGGATATCCCTTGCAAGCTCCTTTATGAGAGCCTCGTCTATTCCTGACGAGCTTACGATTTTTTTGAGAGCTGCTCTAAGACCGGTCTTTAAAACATCAAGCATTATTGGTCTAAGCTAGCTTCGGTTATTTCAAATCTTCCTCTGTACCCATCCCAAATTTTGTTAGATTGTACTATTCGAAGTGGTAATGAAAAGAGTGGACAGTCAAGAACCAGAGTTTCTGCTTCTCCTCCTTCAAAACTTAGATTAAAACCGTGTTTTGCGGAAAGCTGTTCTAGCTTATCAATATCGCCGGTTGTGATCTCTTTACCAAGCCATGAGTTGTCAAGTCCAGCTGAAGATACACTAGTAATTATAAATCGAAATTTTGATTTTATCAAATTTTTCATGTATTGTTTTTGATTTATTTTCCATAGTGGTGATAACACTTTCAAATTTAGATTATTACAAATAATTTCGAAACGATTTTTTTGAAATTCACTTAGTATACCGCCGTGGACGACACCTTCAATTCCAAAATCTTTTTTTGCTTTTGCAAGTAATCTTTCTAGCTCTTTCATTTCTGTTTCTACAATGTTTGAATTTGTTTGGTAGAAAACTTGTGGAATATTCATTGACTTTGCTTGTAACATTGTCATACCGATGTTTGGATAGTGAAGAAATGTGCTTTCTTCTGATTCTGGGAAAATAGTTACAAGGCATTTTATGTCATGTCCTTGTAACTTTGCCTTGTAGATGGCAAATGTGCTGTCCTTGCCACCAGAAAATAACGCTGCTAGATTCAATTTGCAGTCACAAAGTTTTGTAGTAATTAATTTTTTTCTAGTTTGGATACTTGTTTGAGGCACTTTTCGCACAATGAAAGGCTCTCCTTTACAGTAATCTCCACGTTTGATGACAGGCACACGTGGCAAAGGCCTTTCATGTATATTCTACATTGGACTATCACTTGTTATAATCCTATTCTAGAACCGTATAATTTAGAAAAGCCTGGATGCTTCAATACTCATAATCTTCATCATTGGTCAGTTGGCTTTTCTTCTCATCATCAGCATCCAAAACTAGCTTTTGATTCTGACTATAATAGTTCGATCCATTACTTTCCAGTATTCGACGTCTTGTCCCTGTGCAACTTTGTCTTTTATCTCGTCCTCAATCTGACTTATGTCAAAGACCTCAAAGGTTTCAGAGTCCATTACCTGTGTTATGGTATCTGTTTTGGAAATGATAGAGCCGACTCTCTTGTCAATGAGCGGAACCTGCACTTGGGCACTGACTGGTGATACGTGAGGATATTTTTTCTTATCAAATACACCGACTCCAACAATCCTTGCTTTTGCTGCTCCGTGTTTTCCCGGTTTACTTGTGTCAAATTCAACTATCTTACATGGTTCAGCGTTTGGATTATCAACTGGAAGTAAAATGTAAGATCCGATTTTTAATGAACCAAGCTCTGCTGGTTTGCTCATGACAAAAACAGAATTTGGCAGTGTATTTAACTTTTCTATTTTAATTTTTCAAGAACTGACAGGCTGAAAAGATTTGTCATTGTTATTCCTTTTCTGCCAATATCGCGTCTTGTTTTTTCACAATACTTGTTATCACTTTGGTGACTCTTGCCACTTGATACTTCAAGTATTACCAAGTTCTTGTTATAAGGAAATGTGAACTTTGGATTCTCTTTTGCAGACAGATCAAGATGTGCTATTCCTGCTCTTCTAACCTTGTCACGTCTTGCAATAATTGTGGCAACATCTCTAATGTCATCATCATCTTGGCTGTACTCTAAATAATACACTGAGACAAAGTTCAGCCTTCCATCAGTATCTCTTTGGAAAAGTTCGCCGTCCATAGTAAAAACAAAGGCAGGCTCGTCTTGCTTGTATTTTTCAACCTCTTTTATCATCTTTTTACTGTTTTTGAATCTGGCAAGGAGGTAGTGGTTTGTTCGTGAGGGAAAATAGGCACCGCCATCCTCAGAAAAGGTGGCAGTAACAAAGTACATGTCATCCACATGTTCAGATTTTGCCCAACTATCCTTTAGTTCAATAGAATTGTGATTGTGTAAATATGGGGCGCAAACGTAGCCCTCCTCTAATGCTGACATCCCAGACACGTGATCGTGATCAAATCAGTTTCTTATATAGTGTTTGACTGATCGAATAATTTTGATTCTAATATAAAATAATCAGATTTGAAAACAAACATCGATAGTTATTTAATACGAAAATACACGGTGAAATCTAGTCCCACGCTAGCTCAGCCTGGTAGAGCTTCCGGCTGTAGTGGTTGGCTTTTGGCTAACTGATGTCAGCCTATCAGGCGTACAGAAACCGGGTTGTCGCAGGTTCAAGTCCTGCGCGTGGGACCATTAACATAATGTGTTTTTACTAGAAAAATTAGAAAATAATTTTAAAAATAATTTTCAGCACAAAGATAAGAAACAATACTTCAGTTTATGGATTTATGACTGCGCGTCCTATTATCTTTCCCTGTTTTAATTCTTCAAGTGCAGTGTTTGCATCGGCAAGTGAATATCGTTTTGATATTATCGGGCTTATCACGCCACTCTTTGCAAGGCCTACCAATTCCACCAAGTCATTATAGTTTCCTGTGTATGCACCCTGTATTGTGATTGCCTTTAGTGGAATTGTTGGAAGGACAATCTCTGCTGCTCCACCAAAGAGTCCAACTAGAATAAGGTTTCCACGTTTTCGCAAGACCCCGAGTCCCATCTTTACTGTGGGTGGTGTATTTACAAAATCAATTACACATTCTGCACCCTTGTTGTTACAGATTGAAATTATTTGTTGTACTGTGTCTGGAGATTTGGAGTTTATGGTATAGTCTGCTCCAATCTTTTTTGCTGCTTCTAGCTTTTTGTCATCCAAATCCACACAAAGTATAGTTGATTTTGTTATAGCTTTGGCAATTTGTACTGCCATTAATCCTAGTCCGCCAGCTCCTACAATCACAAGAAACTGTTGCAAGCCAGTATTGGCTTTTTTCACGGCAGTAAAGGCTGTAAGACCTGAACAGGCAAGCGAAGCAGCTCCTTCTAGATCAATACCAGAGACTTTGATTAGATATTTGAAATGAGGTACCAAAACGTATTCCGCATAACCTCCATTTTGGAATACTCCTAGTGAACGAGGGGCATCACAGATGTTCTCGTTTCCAACCTTACACGCAGGACATGTACCACATCCAAGCCATGGATACACTAGAACCTCATCTCCAGTCTTGATACCTTGAACCGTACTTCCCGTCTGGGTTACTGTTCCAACAACTTCATGACCTGGAGTGACAGGAAATTTTACACCTCGGTCTGTTGCTTTCATAAATGAGCCAGAGCCTGTATCATAACCCCCATCCCACAGATGCAGATCGCTATGACATACGCCGACTGCCTTGACCTTTACTAAAACCTCGGTATCTTTTGGTTTTGGAATTTCCAAATCCCTGATTTGAAGTGGTTCTTTTGGAGCTACAATCTGGGCTGCCCTCATGGCAGTAGTGTTTTTTGTCTAACAATATAAGAGTTGACTGTCACGGACAGAACAGCGATTTTTTAAAGTCTTTCATCTCTATTTCATAACCACACGGCTTGCAGTAAAGCCAGCTGCGTTGTTTTAAGATCTTCAGTGGTGCGTTGTAGCTAGTACAAAACAAGCCATCACTGTTGCATCTTGGACATGCCAGATTGAGTTGTTTCATGTGAGGTGTTTGAAATTTTTATTTATTAAGCCGTGCGTAGGATTGATACGATCAAATCATCCATAGTTGACTTGCGCGGATAAAAAAATAGAGCGTGTAGATATTATAAACAAAAAATTGTTTAAGGCTAGTGAGCCAAGATAATCCTAACGTTGGTATTGCACAACCACCAGTTAACGTGCTTTTTAATCCAGTTGACATCTCCAAAAAAGATGTCTGGACAATTGACATAATCAGAATTTTGGAGATGCTGATAAAAATTCTAAATCAGACAGGCAAAAAGGATCTGCGCGTTGCAGGAATTGCTGCACTTTCTTCTGCTATGATTCACAGAATGAAAGTCGAGAGCATATTTGCGTTGCAAAAGGCGGCTATGGAAAAAAAGCCACTCCGTCAGAGGCTTGACATCGATGTAGAAACAATAGACATGCCTTACAGGCACGAGTCTACATATCCTGTTACACTAGACGAGCTTCTTGCCGTACTAGAGAATCTCATAGGAACTATTGCAAATCCGCGCTCAAGTAGGAGACAGATGTTGTTTGAACCAGTTGAGGTACCTGACTTTAATGATTATTTCATAGGATTTGAAAAAATAATTGGTCAATACGAAGAGCTCATAGTAAACAAGATACGTTCTACTGGTTCTGGTTCATTTCGTATGATAGTTTCTGAGCTTGAACCAATCGATGTCGTAAGGTGCTTTTTTGCCATCTTGTTTCTGGCAAGAGACGAAAATGTGGAGCTTGAGCAGCTTGAAAATGACATCACAATCTCTTTGGTAAAATAGAAGTTAACAATATGATCAACAGCAAACAAGGGAGCTTTTTAAGTACATTTTGAGGCGATTTTTCACATAATGGGCAAGGTAGAAAATGATGATGAGGCAAGCGCAAGGCTTGAAGCCGCGCTTTACTCAGCTGGAAGGCCTCTTACCATGGAAGAGTTAATCAAGGCCTCAGGAACGGAATCAAGAACAAAGACGCTTGCTCTCATGACTAATCTAGTAAAGAAAGCCAAGTCTGTGTTCAAGGCAATCGAGATTTCAAGCCTTCCAGACGGTTCGTACGTGTTTCAGCTAAAGCCAGAGTATAATACAGTGATTAGGAGGTACGCATCAAAGCCTATCTTGCCTACTGCTACGCTAAAGACTCTATCCTATATAGCGTACATGCAGCCCATATCCTCAAGGCAGCTTGTGGAGATACGGGGTTCTGGAGTCTATATACATCTAAAGTACTTGCGCCAGCTTGACTATATCGAACATCAAAACGTTGGAAGAATGAAGATCTACACCACCACAGACAAGTTCCAAAAATACTTTGGAATCCAAGGAGACAAGGACGCCCTAAAACAAAAGCTGTTCACAAAGGTTAGAAGTGTGCCACAGCAACCAGTTCAGCAAGTTACAGAACCTGCCGTACAAGCATAATCTGTTCTATATACTAAATCAAAACGCTTTGTGATTTTATAGAAAAATCAATCTGCTGTTGATGTATGATTTGTAGAGATTTGTGATTACAAAATGCAAAAGCCGAACATGGTATAAATTAGAGTTGTTTTATGGACATAATGTGAAAAAGTCTGTCGAGAATCTTGCAACAAGTAAGATAACTGGAGGAAGAAGGTATCCCCTTAGAAGCAGAAGAAAGTACGAGCTTGACAGATATCCGGTAGAAACTTTGTCTGGCCAGCAGGTGACTGTAACACGCAAGGTACGAGGCCAAAACTCAAAGACTGCACTAAAGACAACAGATTTTGTTAACTTGTCAATTCCAGGTGCAAAGACAAAGAGGGCAAAAATTTTGAAGGTTTTGAAAAATCCGTCAAACAATGATTATGAACGACGTGGAGTCGTATCAAAGGGTGCGATACTAGAAACAGAGGACGGACAGTGCAGAGTTGTATCACGACCCGGTCAAGACGGCGCAGTAAATGCAATTTTAATAAAGTGATTCCATGAAAGATTACGAACACATCGTAGTCTGGCTTGATTATTTCAACAAGACGTTGCCAAAAAAAATGGGCAGAAAAGTTTCTAGGGAAAAAAGTGTCTTTGATCCTTCCCTAAAAGAATTAGTTGATGCTGCAAAGGCTGCTGGCTTTGAACCAAAAGAAGCAAACGACCAAGTCAGATATCCAAGAAGATCTTTTGTCAGATCTGCTTACATTGTTTTACCAAAAGAAACAACAAAATCCAAAGCCATAGCAATGATTTCAGAAAAACTTGTTGCAAAAAGGGCAAAACAGTCAAAATAAAGAGCTCTTCTAGCTTGTTGCTAAAGTAAATTTGACAGAACTCTATTGATAACAGTAATTTGATCTGAGAATCTAATTGCAGGGGGTAGGCGAAGTTTTGCATTTAGCCAGTAGTGGCCGAGTCATAATCAGACTCACCAAGCCAGTACGGGACGGCCAGCTGCTAGTTGATGACAGTGGTAGAAAAATAGCCAAAGTCTCCGAAATGATTGGTCCGGTTGATGCACCATATGCATCTGCAACTCCGCTAACAAACAACATCCAAAAGTATGTTGGAAAACAAATTTTCATGGATGAAGAAACTCCCGCAATAAGACCAAAACGATTTAGAGGAAGAAAAAAATGAATTATACAGAACTACAAACACATTGTCCAGAATGTCAATCGGCACTAATCGATGACGTTCACAATGGAGAAAAAATTTGTTCTGGCTGCGGTTTGGTTGCAATGGAACAAATGTCAGACTATGGCCCAGAGTCCAGGGGCGCAAACCTAGAGGAGAAGATGAAGCTTGCAAGAGCAACAGGACAGACGACTTATTCACAGCACGACTTGGGAATCAGAACGGAGATAGCAATAGGAACAAGGGACTTTAGCGGAAAGACAATCAACAGCGAGGTAGCAAACCAGATGCACAATCTGCGCAAGTGGCAGACAAGAATCAGGGTATCTTCTCCAAGGGAGAGAAGACTAGCCAATATTTTATCAAAGATAGGAGAGACCTGTCAGGCGCTGTCGCTGTCAAAAAACGTGCTTGAAACGGCATCTATGATATATAGAAACTTTGAAGGGCAGTTTGAAGCAAAGGGCAAGTCAGTTGCATGCATGTCTGCTGCCACAATATACATGGCATGCAAACAATGCGATGTAGTACGATCACTTGACGAGATCTGCAAGGCAACGGGTAGCTCAAAAGAAGAAAGCATGAATGTCAAGCTGACAGCAAAATACTACAGGATGCTTGTAATGGAGCTTGGCTCAAAGACTGCACCCGTAGTTACCATGGATAAGTACATATCAAAGATTGCAAACCTGGCAAAGCTTGAAGTGCGTGTTGAAAGACTTGCTGCAGAAATAGCTGAAAAGACACAAGACCACACCCTTGCTGATGGAAAGGCTCCAAATGGGCTTGCTGCTGCGTATCTGTACATAGCCTCAATTCTACTAGGACAGAGCGTACTACAGCGAGATGTCTCAAGCATAGCAGGCATTACTGAGGTCACTATACGAAACAGATGCAAAGAGATCCTGACAGTCTACAAGATGAGAATTACACTGCGACCGTCGTTAGCCAAAAACTAACCCCTTTCTTTTTGTTTTATTACGATTAGATAAGCTAGTTGTGCACTTGCGTTCAATTAGCCGACAAAAATTGTGCCTAGAAGATACTTAGCAACAAAAATCTACCTAAAAGAGTTGAAATCATAGGAAAGCCTGTAGACATTCTACTATTTTTTCAGATCTTTTCGATCATCTTTTTAGGTTAAAGAGTGGTATTTTACTAAATGGATTTTGAAGGTTTGTATAAAGAAATAATGAATCTCGATCCTAACGTTCGTTTTGCTGTAATTTTAAATCGAAGTGGAGAAAGAGTTTGTGGTGGTTATCGAGAAAATCTAAAGGGCTTTCTAACGCCTGATGAACTTAGCATGGTCATTTATCATGCATGCCAACGTTGGGAAGGTAGAAAGCACTTGACCCACAAGATTGGTAAGGCACTGTATTCGATGACAGAATATGAAAAACTCAAGAGAATGGCTTTTCCTATAGATGAAAATCACATGGTACTAATCAGTACTGAAACCGTTGTAGATCATGCCAAGATTATCAACAACGTGTTAAATTTAATAAAAATGGCTAATCAATGATTCTGACTAAAGTAAAACTCCAACAAGAATGCCTATGCCCATAATTAGTGCAAAGACAAATTTCATACAGCTCGCTATATTGTAGGCACTTTTAGAGATTGCTGCTAAATTGTTCTAATTTGTTCGGGGTTAGATTAAGCTAATTTTTCGTTAGATTATATACAGACAATAAGCCTAGAAAAAATGTGGCAACTCTTGAAATTATAGACCTGCATGTACAAAGGGATGGAAAACCAATTCTAAATGGTATTAATCTAAAGACTGGTCCTGGAGAAGTTCATGCCATAATGGGGCCAAACGGTTCCGGAAAGAGTACACTTGCATACACATTGCTTGCTCATCCAAAATATCAGGTCACTAAAGGCGATATCTTGTTAGATGGCAAAAGCATTTTAGATCTGAAAGCAGACGAACGAGCAAAGAAAGGACTATTTTTAGGATTTCAATATCCAACCGAGGTTTCTGGTGTTGGGTTTTCACACTTTCTTAGAACTTCATACAATGCGCTAAGCAAATCACTTGGTAGCGACAAGCGCGAAGTCTTTTTAACGGTAAGAGAATTTCAAAATTATCTTAAAAAAAACCTTGATTCAGTTGGCCTAAAGCACGACTTTTTATCAAGATATCTAAACGAGGGATTTTCTGGTGGAGAAAAAAAGAGATCCGAGGTCTTGCAGATGGCAGTTTTACAGCCAAGCATCTCAATTTTAGATGAGCCAGACTCTGGACTTGATATCGATGCAGTCCAAGCCGTTGCAAAAGCAATAAGCCAGGTTTCAAGAGCTGATTCAACTGTCATAGTAATAACGCACTATGCAAGAATTCTCAAATTCTTGGACAAGCTTGATTACGTGCATGTACTAGCAAATGGCAAAATGATAAAGGAAGGACCAAAAGAGCTTGCCGACGAGCTAGAAAAGAAAGGCTACGCCTGGCTTGGAATCGAAGAAAAAACCGAGTCTTAATTTTAAATAACGCTACAATAGACTAGTGCCACATGTCTGAAGAAAAGCGCCAATTTTTCAATTTCTCCTTTTTTAAAGTGGACCCAAAGTGGAGATGGATGGCGGATTTAGCAAAGGAAGAGTCAGCAAAAGAAGTTGAAAACATAATAAAAAATTCTCAAATAAAGTTTAGATCATACTCTACACTTGGATTACGAGACGATGCAGAGTTTTTGTTCTGGTTTGCCTCTGAATCTATAGAACAAATCCAAGATGTGATATCAAAGCTATATCTTACAGTTTTTGGCAAATACATAACTCCCACACATGTATATCTTTCAAACACAAGACCATCCATCTATGCAAAGAGTTCTGCAGGCTCGGCATTTCTTGCTGGTATGGAGCCAAAAAAATACCTGATTGTTTATCCATTTACCAAAACAAGGGAATGGTATCTTTTACCAATTGAGAAAAGAAAAGAAATGATGGAAGAACATATAGCAATTGGGAAAAAATATCCTGATGTCACACTAAACACGACATACTCGTTTGGAATCCATGACGCAGACTTTATGCTTGCATTTGAGACAGACAACCTGTATGCGTTTCAAGATCTTATCATGGATTTAAGAGAAACCAGAGTCAGCGCTTACGTTAAGGTTGACACGCCAATGATTGTTTGTGTTAAAAAAGAGATTTTGCCATTGATTAAGAGTCTTGGATGATGAACGCATTAAAAGAATGGGCAACGGTGGTAAAGGCTCTGGAGAATGGAAACCAGACAGTTCTTTTAAGAAAGGGAGGCATATTGGAGACTGCTTCTGGGTTTAATGTAGAATCAAAAAAATTCCTGCTCTTTCCTACGTATGAGCACCAAGATATGGAATTACTCAAGTCACAGTTTTATGGATATCTTACAGATGTTAGAGAAAATCAGCCAAAGCATGGCACCAATAAGATAACATCGTATGCTGAAGTGGCTGAAGAATGTGACATATCATCAGTGGATAAGATAGACAAACTTTCTCCATTTCACATCTGGAGTGACTC
>JBOGRG010000016.1:0-14698 GCA_050749365.1 Nitrosopumilaceae archaeon | reverse complement strand
AATGTGAAAAATTACGTAATTTATATAAGAATGAAGCGACTGAAATTGTAGTGAAACTTATGCAAAATTCTCTTTATGGTAAATTTGGTATGAGAAAAGAAGGTAGAGAAATTTTAATAGCTTATGACGATAAACCTTTTGAGGATGGATACTCACCTTATATAAATATAAATACAGGCAATATTGAAAAAAATTTATGGTTCAAAGAAATCGAAAAGAATTCAGCAAGTATGCTACCTCACTATGCGGCTTGGATTACTGCGAATGCGCGTATTGGTCTTGATATGATTACTAGGGCTATTGGTTCACAGCATTGTTTGTATAGAGATACTGATAGTATTCATGTTATTAATACTGTTGCTAACCTTGCGGAAAAATTTCATGGTAATAAATATGGGGAATTGAAACTTGAAAAGATTTTAGAACGTGTTACTTATCATGGTCCGAAAATGTATACCTCTATTGCAAATGAAGCCATAGACAAGAGGGATATAATTGTTGTATATAAAGGTATCCCAAAATCATGTATCAAAAAATTCACTTATTCAGAAAAGCAACAATTGTACAATGGAAATATTATCGATTGTAAATATCATTCGTCAACTTCCGTGCAAACGTATTTGAAAACAGGAAATAAATTTATTACACGAATACGGCGAAGTACGAATAAAAATAATATTTGTGGACATATAATTAATCCTTTGACCTCGAAATTCAGGCCATTAATACTTACTGAGGTTTCAAAATAATGCCAGATAGTATTTCAAATGCATTACCAATTTCTTATGGTTTACTTCCACGTGAGGGAAATAAAGCCATACCATTGGTTTTCGACATGATAACGACAACAAAAACAACAATACGTGCTACCTTACAACAACGAGGCATAGGAATTGTTCAAACTCTTTTTATAGATAACTCAAATAATTCTGCTTCTGCTACTTTTACATTTGCCATAACTAGACAAGTCATTACAGTTCAAGCATTCCGGCAAGGTTTCTTTCCAGTTATGATACCTAGGGGGGATCTCGATATTATGTGCGAGACAACAGGTGCAGTAGCTATTACTGCTCTGTTGATTAATGTTCCAGTTCCCCCTATGACTTATGATGCAAATCCACCACAAATCGGCCGTCAGAATGCCGGAATTTCGGTTGGATTGGCGGCGGGCACGCCAGTAGTGACACGATCGATTACTCAAAAACGTAAATTTCGAGAATCAATTACTACTAGACTTGGAACAGATAATGCGGATTTTATATCAATTAAAGCTAATTCTAGACGTTCTTCTTTATTTATTGCAAGTGAAACTACTGAAAACATTGCTTATTATATACAATTCGATATTTCTAACTTAGTGGTAGATAAACCTAGTATTATAATAAAACCAAATGAAAGTATAGAAATTCCTGATTATACTGGGGATGTGTTTATATCTAGCAAAAATTTTGCTGGTGGATTAAGTAATACAGGTACAGTAATTTTAACAGAAACTTTATACTCATTTTATGATTTGGAAATCATTTCAGTTATACACAAGCTAGTCGAAGCATCGGCAACTGATGCAAGTTCTTATGTTACATCTAGTATTTCATTTCTTGCTAATCGGCTTTATCTTTTTTCCGTGGTTTCAACTAGAGCTGCTCCAATTAATACTCCTACCGTAACTGGTGGCGGTCGGACGTGGACACAAGTAAATACGATTAACATAGGCAATCATCGCATTACAATGTTCCGGTCACTCGATGCTGCGGCAACTTCAGGGGCGCTTACCATTGATTTTGCCGCACAAACACAAGGAGAAGCTTTATGGATTATGGATGAATTGGAAAATACAGATATTACAGGAATAAATGGAGCGAATGCTATTATTCAATCAGTTACTAATACTTCAGGATTTAAACATTTAATAATTAGTTTTGCCGATTTTACAAATTTGAATAATATTTCATATGGATCAATGTGCCGTAGCAATACAGCAATTGTTAGACCATCGCAAGCTTTTATCGAACTTGCAACTACTTCTATTGGTGTATCGCGGATACAATCTGAATATAAAACTGGATTTAAAACCGAAAAAGGTCAAAAAGATATAGGATGGATTTGTGAAAATCTAGCTAATAATGCTGGTATTGCTTGTGAAATAGGTATACCCACTACAGGTATATTTGACGCGTCAAACAAGATGTTTGGTACTCATTCATTTATAGGAAAAGCTCGATACCGGCATAGGATTAGTAAATCTGATGATATTCAAGGATATTCTAATACATCTCTTGGCGGAAATGGAATTTCATTTACTTGGGAGATGTTCTTTAAGGTTTCTGGAACTTTATCAACACAAAGAATATTAGTATCAGCTAATCTTAATGCTCCTAATGTAAATGTAATTAATCTATTAATATTACCAAATTCGAATGTTTTATCTTTGTTTATCAAACGTCAAATCCAAACTCTAGTAGTTGACTCCAGTACTACGTTTGGTAAAACTAATATAATTGATAATATATGGCATCATGTTGCTGTTGTTTCAGACGGTTTTATTACTTCTATGTGGATTGATGGTAATCTTGAATTTGTAGTTAATATGTCTTTTGCTGTGCCTGGTCATATTCAGTTCAATATTGGGTGCGGTCAACAATTTGCCTCGCCTTTCAGCGGAAATATAGATGAGCTTGCAATTTGGAACGAAGCCCGCTATCAGGCCAAATTCATGCCTCCGGCACATCAATACACCGGTCAAGAAGTAGGTTTGCGCGCCCTATATCATTTTGATGGAAATGTATTCGACAGCGGACCAGGAATGAGTGAAGTATGACTCGACACGCTTGACAAGCTCAAAATTTGCGTTTATAGGCTTTTCATGCCTACACAAGCTCGCAAGTCACCAATTCCATTTTTTCATAATCCGCAGGTTAATGAAGAAGACGGTGCGCGCGTGTTGCCGCTTGTCTTTGATTTTTCGAGTGATACTGTACAAGAATTTTCAATGCCGTTATCTGATGTTGGTTTGTTCTCAGTACAAACTGTATATATTGATAATGGGGGAAATGCAAATGCAGTTACTTTGACAATTCGTGGTACTAATCAACGTATTATTGTATCACCGAATAGTCAAGGATACTATGCATTATTAGCTTCGCCGCAAGCTTTAGATATCATAGTTGAAGCAACTGCCGGCATTGTTAGATTTCATTTTATTAATATTGCGATGATTGGGCAATTGACCAATTGGAAGACTGTATAAACTTATGGCAATGGAACCTGTTCTTGGCGGTCTTCAATGGCGACAACTGCTGACGCTAATAAATCAGCGTCCTGGAACTGAACAAATTAGGCCCGGACGAAGGCCGCCTGGAACTGAACAAATTAGGCCCGGACGAAGGCCGCCCTACAGTCAGAGTGGTTCCGACAGCAATCAAGGCAATTTTGGACCTTATGTTGTACCGGGTATAGGACCTGTCAGTTCCGCCCCTCCAACTATATTAGCACCACCGGGTCAGCCCACCATTCCATCCACGAATGCAATGTCAAACACTCCCGGGCTTGCGGGTAATCCTAATGTTATGTTTGAAAATACTTTAAACGATTTGGGCTTATTCGAACGTGGTCGGACATCATTTTTTCAAACACAGGAAATATTTGCACCGCTGGGTCAAAGGCTTCCTGGTAATCCAGGACCTCCGGCCGGTTTTCCAGGCGCATCACTTCCGACAAGACCTCCCGGCACGATGTCTGGTTTTCCAAGGTTACCTCGACTTCCAACAAGACCTCCCGGCACGATGTCTGGATTTCCAGGCGCATCACTTCCGACAAGACCTCCCGGCACGATGTCTGGTTTTCCAGGCGCATCACTTCCGACAAGACCTCCCGGCACGATGTCTGGTTTTCCAGGCGCATCGCAGCTCTTACGTTATGCTGGAATTATTTGATGTCAAATTCAGAAACGAATTCAGGATTGCATACTATTTTAGCAATGTTCTTGAAAACATTAGGTCTTAAACCTGAAGACCTAATTAATACGATGGGACAAATCAATAATGGCATCACAATGTTGGTTGCTTCACAACAAGCAATTCTGGACAAATTAACTTATTTGGAATTTTTAAATTCACAAATTTCACGTGATGTCGCAATGATACGAGGTATTATTCTACATGAAGCACCCTCGATGCCTCAAATGCATATTGAACTTGATCGGATACTTCACTCAGGTGATGTTGATCAATTAAATACATTCGTACGAACGATTAGACCCGATGCATAGATTGCCGCGTGTTCGTAATGACAGGAAGTAAAAATGGCAGAAGATAAAGATAAGGATGTTGATGTTAAATTCGAAGAAATTGAATTTCCTGATGATTTCGATGAAAATGAACGAAAGAGTGCTTTCGAATGGATGACGAAAAATTGCAAGAAACTGGGGTTGACACGTCGAGCGGATTCCGATTCCGTTCGAACGATGAACCAAAGCGGCGCGGACGCAAAAAAGGATCAAGGATTATCAATGGACGGGTTATTAACCCTGCTGAGCTTGCCGGAAGAGAAGAGAATGTCATTGGTAGCTCTGTTGGGACCGGACCAGACGAAAGTGAAACCGAATTTGGACAAAGTGAAAGTACCAAAAGAAAAGCTAAACGAAAAACAGAATACATTCCGTCGTTGGATCTAAGAGGTTTAGAAGCTCTTTTATTTTCCATTCACACTGGATTTTCAATATTATTTGCATCGCCGCATTGGGCACTGGATCAAGAAGAGGCAGCTATACTTGCACAAAGTAGTGTGAATGTTCTAAAACACTATAATGTTTCATTTGGGGGAAAAATTGCGGATTGGACAAATCTTGTAATAATAGCAAGTATGATATATGGACCAAGATTAAGTAAAAGTTTTGGAAAAAAAGAGAAGCAAGTCAAACCAAGTTCAGAAGCGTCTGATAATACCGATTCTAAGATTGATCCGCTGAATCCTTTATTTTAATTGTCGCGTCGTTTCACTCCTCGAACTGAGGTATTCAAAAATGCAAGCACAAATATTTTCATTCCTGCGCTCGCTATTGAAAATGGGCGGCGCCGCTCTTGCAGAGCATGGATTTATTTCAGAAGGAAATATGGAAACTTTAACCGGAGCGGTGATTGTAATTGCCGGAATGATTTGGAGTGCAATCACGCATAAAGAGGCATGACATACCATCCGTCGGATACCTCGCAATTTCATTTTTCGACAGTAGCGTTGCCCGGTACGCAAGACCGCATTACCATCAACGGTCGTACAGGATCCGGAAAAACACAAGCCGGTGCATGGTTTCTGGCGATAGCGCCGTTTCATGTTCAACCATATACTATTATTGATTACAAACGAGAAGCATTGTTTGACGGATGCGACAGAATACGTGAAATATCTCTGAATGATATTCCAAAAGAACCTGGAATATTTAGAGTAAAACCACTTCCCAGTCAAGTAAAAGAAGTTGAAGATTGGTTATGGCGCATATGGGAATATGGATATAGTGGATTATTTATTGACGAAGGATACTTGCTACCTGATAAGGAAGCATTCACTGCAATCCTAACAACTGGACGTTCAAAACATATTCCTGTATATACTTTATCACAAAGGCCAGTATATTTACCAAGATTTGTGTTTTCGGAAGCCGATTACTATATGTGTTTTCATTTGAATGATATTCGAGATCATAAGACTGTCAAACAATTTGTGCCGGACAACGATTTTTGGGACTTGACAAAACGTTTACCGAAATATAATAGTCGGTGGTACTCAGTGAGCACCGACGAAAGCTTTCAAATGAGGCCGGTTCCGGACGCCGTAACAATAATGCAAAAGTTCAAGCAGCGCCTGGAACCTTCCCGGAAATGGATTTAAGATAATGGAAGGTACTTTCATCCGTCTTAATGTTGTGAATGTTATTACAATTTCACTAGCCGCTCTTCTTGGATATGGATTGCTAGTAGCTTCAACAATGATGTACAGGCGTTTGACCGGAGCGTCCGCAACGGCGCCATAAAAAGGTCCAAAGATTGTGAATAATATTTTGAATTTGGACATCATAGGCAATCCTATTAATTGGCTGATAATAGTAATGATTTTATTATTTGTTAGCTATGCAGCATTTGTATTATGGACCAATGCTAGTTTCACCCCAACTCTGCCTGATATTTTGTGAGGAGAACTTTTCAATATGGCCGTAGGAACTCCAAATGGCAATGCAGATGCACGGCGTTCTGCAGAAAATCTTTATGTGCGCGATCTTGTTGTTAGATCATCCATTGATCTTGTTCAAGAAATTGCGTCACATACCTTTACGGATTATGTACCCGGACAGCGAAAAGTTATCAATACTGCCGTGAAACCGGTAGGCTTGTTAAAACGCTTCTACTTACATATTACAGCAGATTTGGCTGGACAAACCTTAGGCGCGTTGGATCGTACTAGACTTGGCGGAGCGAATATACTTTCGAATGTGATCCTGACGGATTTAAACAATCAAGTTCGCATTCAAACGCCGGGCTGGCATTTACATGCACTTGCTACTGTACGTCGGGGATTTCCATTCAATGGAGCTTTCGCGCCTGTCATCAATACTAATGTCACAGCCGGAACCGCGCCTGTAATCAGTGGCGCGCTTTCAGCGATGGATCTTGGGGATAATTTGGCTTTAATGAGCATTCCCGCAACCATTGCGGCGGCGGGCGCCCCATCGATTCGCTGGTTTTACGAGCTTCCGGTCTCTTATGGTGATACCGATCTTACCGGTTCAATTTGGGCGAATACTCAAAATGCTGCAATGAATTTGCAGCTAGAAGTTAATCCTGATTTCTTCGTCACGAACGCACAAGACCCTCTTATGGCAGTGTATCAGTCGGCTGACGCGGATATCGCAGGCGCCGACATTACGACCATGACGATCCGTGTTTATCAGCATGTGCTTGATCAATTACCAGTTAATCAGCAAACTGGCCAAGTCATGCTACCAGGGATGGATTTGTCAACAGTGTATCTTTTAAATAATACTGATATCACTGGGTTGACAGCAAATGTTGAAACGGCGATACCCTTCGCAAACTGGCGTCAGTTTCTCTCCACATTTGTACTTTATGATGGAAATAATGCGACAGGTTTTCGCTCTGTTTCAGATGTGGCTCATGTCGCTTTACAGTCTGCGAATTTTACAAATTTCTTTAAAGTAGATCCACGTATGAATGCATGTTTTGTACGAAATCAAATCAGTGCAGATTTTCCTGACGGAGTGCATTTCTTTAATCATCGTGGCAAACCTATCGTTACTCAGCAATATGGTAATATGGAATTGCTTTTTCAGCCGATAGCGCCAACTTCCGGAGCTCATCTGCGCGTCGGATATGAAAGTCTAGCTCTTCAATCAGTTATGAATATGGCCGGTTCAATCTTCCAAGGGTAATTGCCGCGTCGCTTCGCTCCTCGCAATGACGAGAAAGTAAAATGCTTGCTCAGTTTCAGCAATGGCTAGCGAAACCGTTTTCGACGGATATGTCCGCTTTGCAATGGTTTTTCTTTTATGGTTTACTATTAGTGATCGTGACTTCATGGGGTTTGATACTTCGCACAATACAGAGGTAATAAAATGCGCCTAAGTTCAATAGTATTTATTGTTGTACTTATTTTAATTGGTGCAACATTTTCAAATTGGATCAAACAATTTATCCCCTTGCCAAGCATAGGGTAGCGATCTTATGAACCAAATCACAGAAGCAATTGTAACTGTTTTCACAGCGATTATTGGCGTTGCTATTCTAAGCGTTTTAGTTTCTCCAAGATCGAATACTACTGGTGTTATTCAGGCAACTGCAAGTGGATTTGTCAATTCTCTCGCAACCGCAATGACACCGGTTACGGGTGAACGTGTTAGAATACGTTCGGATTATCCGCCACCAGTCGGCGGAATGGGTTTTGGCTTCGGCTTGCCTTCCGCCAATTTCGGTATGCCATTCATGTATTGATTAAGAACTGCGACTGCGAGCCTTTAGCTGCGAGGAGCCGAAGGCGACGAAGCAGGAGGAGCCGAAGGCCTTTCAGGACGAAGCAGGAAGCCAATGAACACCGTCCGCCTTGAAACAAAAAGTCTGCGGATAGGACAAATTTCCGATCATGGTTACTATCCGCAATGGACGTTCCGGATGCCACCAGGCATTGGCCGGGCATCCCAATTCGCGTATTCTATATTGGCCTTGCCGCATTATACTTCATACGGTTCGGGCGACGTTCCACTGAAACAACTTGTTCATTATCAATTACCCGCATGGCATCCGTGGATGCTCAGGTGGCAGGGAATGCCAATCCCGCATGGCGATACAAGACTTACGCCGTTGTCAATGCCCAACCCAATGCAATCACCAAATAATTATGTTTATCCGGGAATGTGACATAGTTATAAAGGCTTGTAGAAATGTTTCAACGTTTCTGGGAAATAGTTAAAAAATATCCATATTTAATTGGTGGCGCAGTTCTCGCCGGTGCAATTTTAATATGGCTATTGACACGCGACGGTGGCGAAGAAGAAACCGCACCCGCATATCCTGGTCTTGATCCTGCTTTACTTACTGCACAAATGTCGCTAGCCGGTCAACAGATCGAGGCAAATGCAGCGACTGCAATCGCACAGATACAAGCGAATATTCAAAGTCAAGAAATAACAGCTCAAACTGCTTTAGGAAAATCTTTTCTTGAAAGTCAAATAGAACAACTGGCACTTGTTTCTAAAAGTCAATTTGATCTAGCGGCTTTTCAAAAAGAAATGTTTTTATTTGAAAGTGACCAAACAACAGAACGTCTCAAAACTGAATCAGAAGCATTAATATCGCTTGCAACCATAACTACACAGGGCGATATTACACTTGGCGAACAACAATTAGAATTGGGAAAATTAGCAGCAATGTTGCAAGCGCTATCACAAAGTTTTATCGCAACAACTCAATCCCAATATGAAGCATGGGGTAAGAAAAAAGGTCCAGGTAGCCGTAAGCCTCCGACGCCAGTTATCTCGTATCAAAAATTTGAAGAAATGCTTATGAATATTTTAAGAATATCTGAAGGATATCAGCCGCTTGTACCAATTTACGGCAAGCCAGAAAAATATGGTTACGGCAAATTTTGGCAAAGAATTGTAGACTATATGCCGAATGTGAGACCAGGTGAACCTATTCCTAGACCAATGCTACCAGGGCACTCAGGTGCTTGAAAACCCTCCCAGATTTTTTCAAAAGATCATAACTTTAATTGTTGAAACATGTCTCAAAATATTATTTGATTATATTGGTTCTTGGTTTGCGAAACGCAGAAAACAACTTCCAGGTCAAACAAACGATTATGATATTGCAATAAAATTTTTACGCAAATGGGAAGGATATCAATCACAGGCTTATTGGGATGTTAACGCGTGGCGGAACGGATATGGTTCCGACACAATGGGTGCAAAACAAACCAGAGTTAAACGCTATGATAAAACTACACGTGAAGACGCAGAAGCAAACTTAAGTGTGCGTCTGCCTCAATTTGAACGAACAATAATAAAACAATGTGGTTTGAAACAATGGAAACGTTTAAGCCCAAATACACAAGGCGCGTTACTATCATTCTGTTACAATTACGGAAAACTTACGCAAACTTTAACAGATACTATCAAACGAAATGGTAGTCGGATTGACATTTCTAGCGCGGTCTATGCTCGTAGATTTGATAATAATAGTGTAAATAAAAATAGACGGGAAGCAGAAGCAAAACTTATTGTGAGTTGATTGCCTGAAGTAGCAATTAATTGCGAGGAGTGAAACGACGCGGCAATGGCTTGGATAGACGGCTATATTGAACGAATGCGTGCTTATGCCGTGGAAAGAGGGGTAAATCCTGATTTAATTACAGGATTAATACGTTATGAAGGCGGTCCATTTACTCGAAATTGGTTTACAAATTTTTCAAATCCAGACCCGCCTGGTATTGCATATGGACCTTTTCAATTACATAGTAATTATCTTGCGAAAGATTTTATGAAAAAATATGGCTTTCCAAGCATGGGGAACGTAGACACACAAGGCAAATTTTCTATTGATATTATAGCAAAAGGGGGGTTGCGTCATTGGCACGCCGTTCGCGATCAGGGATATGATAAACTTGTACGTTTTGGCCAATGGTGGCGTACTCACTATCCAAAAGGCGGCGGCAATCCACTTTTACAAAATATTTCATATAAGGAATCTAAGTTCGCCTCAGCAGGGGTTAAGGGATTAACTCAGCCACCGACTCCGAAACCACCAATCTCAACCCGAGGATCGCCCACAACGCCAGGCGTTAAAGGTAGTCAGACAACGCCACAAGATCAGGGACGCGCTTCAGTAACCGGAGATGTTCTTTCGGGAATGTGGGAAGCGCAAGGCGTTACCGCTGTGACAACGGCGGGCAAGGTAACTTCTGAAGCAACCACACGAGGAGCAGAAACTGTTCGCAAAGGCGCACAAGAATTAGGCAGAGAAATTAGTGAAAGTGAACAGCGCGCTTCTACAACCGCACAGAATATTGCGTTGTGGACCGGATTTTCGGCACGAAATCTTTTTGATCGAGCTTTCGATAATATTCGAAATCTTTTCGTTCGCAGTGGACTTTTGCTTTTAGGTCTTGCCTTTATGGCCGGAGCAGTGTATTATTTTAGTACGCCCTCTACCGGGAAATCACTGTCACCCCTGGAGCAATAGACTGCGACTGCGAACCTTTAGCTGCGAGGAGCCGAAGGCGACGAAGCAGGAAGCCGAAGCTGCGAGCGCAGCGAAGCAGAAAGCAAAGGAATCAAAATGAACATGAACACACAATCATTAAGGTCATATCATATTAAACGCGTATATGATAAAATTAATTTAGTACTTAATGACGAGATTGAATATTTTATTACACCGAAACATGGATTATTAATTGCGCTAAAAATAATTCAAACATTAAATATAGATGACGAATTTAATGAAATCGTTAAAATTATGAGTGAATCGAAACAATGATTATTCCAATAATACCCCTAATTATAGGTTTATCTGTAGGAATATGGCTGCTTCGCATTCGTAACGGTGTGCAGGAAACTGAAGTTGTAACTGCAAGCAATGCGATGCAGGACGTCGGTCGCCTATTAGTTTTTACATTTGACGCTACAAGCAAACCTGCTATACTTCCACGTGAAAGAATATTAGGGGAAGCTTTAGGCTATCACATGTCACCTCCTGGACGCCGCTGGGTACCAAATTATTTTGTCACCAATCGTGGCAGTAGAGGATAGCTGATTGCCGGAGTAACGCAATGCTTTCAAATTATACCTTTGGCGCACTTTTAATTCTGTTTTTGATTTTCATTACAGTAAAAGGAAGTCTTGGAAACTATCTAACCTTACTTGTGTATGTACCCCCAAAAAATGAAAATAGTCCGCCGCCTGGTGGGGTTCAAGGTGGAGTAGTTCCCGGAACCATGCCATTCTTACCGTCGACTCCCAGTCCCCGAAGCCTTTAGCTGCGAGGAGCCGAAGGCGACGAAGCAGGAAGCCTTTAGTTGCGAACGCAGAGCGTGAAGCAAAATGATGAAAACAATCGATTGGTTCATAATGTCCGCTATCATGCTCGCAATGATTGCCGTTGTGGTTTCAAATCAAACGGCAGTACCACAAATATTACAGTCATTTGCCGATTTTTTTACCTTTCTTGTGAAAAAAATGTCAGTCTCTTCCGTGTCAAATATAGAAACTGGAAGAGTAAACTAACGAATACTTATAGCCAAAAGCTGCGATTGCCGCGTCGTTTCACTCCTCGCAATGACGAGGCGACGAAGCAGGAAGTAAAAACGTCATTGCGAGTGGAGCGAAGCAATGCCACTATTCTTTTTTGTTGCTGGATTGCTCGCAATCGTAACCGCAATCAAAGGTAATCATAATGAAGTTGCTCAGCAACTACGTATGGATTTTGTAGGCGAAGGCGGATTTTTTTGGTTTGGAGGCGGAATTATTACAATCTACTTAATGGGAACAATTTTAGGAATCCCTGCGGCCTCAAAACTTTTAATTGCTTTGGTTATTATGATTTATATATTAAGTAATCCCACACTATTTGAAAAAGCTGCTAAGGCGCTAAACGTGAGACCGCCACGTGAAACTGATATCGTTAAAGTAGGCAAAGCAACCTACGCACTCGGCGAAGGAATGCTCTCGCCAGTACCGATTGCAAGTCAGCCGGGAATTATAGGTTCGCCTGGTTCGACCAGAGCATATCCTAATATATTCGATCCGCGACTAAGTGAACGAAATTTTCCAGGGTTCTTTCCACGATGACACAACTTGATCATATTAAATTTGGAACATGGGCACTCATTATTGTCGCCGCATCGACAATTGTGATCATATGGAATTACGCCCGTACAACCGGAGTGTTACTATCAGCTTTCGCGGGTCCAGTCGCCCTCGATCCGTTAAACGAAACCGAAGGTCCAGGCATTTTCGCGGGCTTTAAATTACGCGCACCAACCTTCACTCCACTAGGCCTAAGCTTATCTCTCAATCCATTCCCCTACCAGCCCTCCGCTCCCAATCCGTGGATCGCCAAAGGCGGTGGTGCGGAAGCTTCGAGGGCTCCTGGTCAAGGCGAACCAAACAATATATTCACGTTTCATTAATTGCCGCAGGACGAGAAGGGAAGCAAAAATGGCTCACGAAACTCCTGAAATTCCCGGAACTGGTGTGATCATTGCAATTTTCACTGGTATCGTTGGTCTTGCAATGATTTCAGTGATAATTTCTCAAAATTCACAAACAGCACAAATTCTGCAAGCCCTCGGAGCTTCCGCATCACAAGTTTTAAATACAGCTGTCTCGCCCGTCATGGGCGGAGGTCGCAGGAATAGCTTTGGGTTATATTAGCGAGCGCGAAGCCCGAAGCTGCGAGCGCAGCGAAGCAGGAAAACAAAATGATTTGGAACGAACCCGTAACAAATTACTTCGCACGTAATGGTGAAAATTACGTGATAACATTACTAATTGCAACAGCGGCAATACTAATTCTAATTGCATTACTACCGCTCAAAACGTGGTTAAAAGCAGGTGCGCTTGCTTATGTCATGCTTCCTTGAACTTTTATGTCGATCCTTTTCGAATTCATCCATTATAAATTTAATCTCTTCAATTTTAAATTTAAAATGACTAGCACATTGTACAAGTAATAAAGTAAGAACTGTAAACATTATATTCACTACATCATTAGTAGGTAAAACAGCTTCCATTATACTTACTGATCTAAGCATAGAACTTTCTATATCCATCTTCATTTTTACAGCTAGATCACGTTCGAGTTGTGTAGGAGGTCGAAATAACAATTTGTCCATGTGATCATTCAATTCGTTCATACCCACTTTTGCTTTTCTCATAGAATAGCTCCAATCTAAAAATTTATTTTACGTTCATCTTATCGACAGCCGCTCTGCATCAAGCATTGCCTTAAAAGCCAATCGCCACGTAGCTTCTACTTCCTCTAACTTCTTTTCAGCCTCAGCAAGTCGTTGCGAAGCTACCATTTTTGCCTTAACAGTTTCATCTATTGCTATTCGTAGTGCAGCCGTGTCCACCCATGCCATCCGCCGCACAGACTCCACGTCAATCATTGCTTTAAAAGCAATCCGCCATGTAGCTTCTATTTCCTCAATATCTTGTGTCATCTCTGTTACTTCCTTTTGTGTTATTTTACGTTATTTGCTTTAAAAGCTACTCGCCACGCAGCTTCTGCCTCGACGAGCCGTCGCGCAGCTACCGCTCTTGCCTTATCAAATTCTGTCCTAGCCCGCCGGCACACAACCTCAGCATCAACCTTTGCCTTAAGAGATAACCGCCAGGTGATTTCCGCCTCCTCGGCCAGCCTCCACGCGACTTTAGCATCCTCGACCATTTCTTCTTGTGTCATTTTATGACATCCTCATTGCTCGTTGCCACGCAGCATTTGCCTCGACAAACCGTCGTGAAGCTACCACTCTTGCCTTATAAAGTTTTGTCTTAGCATCAATCTCTGCCTTAAAAGCTAATTGCCAGACGGTTTCAGCCTCCGAAGTTACCACTTTTTGTCTTATAAAATTCTGTCTCAACATCAATCTTTGCCTTAAAAGCTAATTGCCATGTGAGTTCAGCATTCTTGGCTAGTTGCCATGCAACTTTAGCTTCCTCTTCCTCTTGTGTCATTTTTTAAAATATCCGCTTCTGTAAAGATCACCAACCGCCGCGCGGTCGTTCCAAAACAATACCTTCACGGCCACTTCGAAGACTAGAACTCAAATTTTCTGCCTTCTTTGCGGCAAGCTCCCATGAACTCGTTGCATCTTCTAGACGTTGACGCTCTTCAATCATAATATTCCATAATTTATTAGCATGATCCTGTGATAATATTGCAAGCGAGCTAGCGTTTTTCCAATCCGCCTGAGCCTTAGAGTAACAAATCTGCCGCCATGCTAAATCTGACTCAACTTCTGCCTTGGTTCTCCAAGCGGTTTCTAGCTTATTAGTCACAATCTCATTTTTCCTCATAGCTTCTCACTCCCACATTAGTTTCACCACACTCCCATAATATTTCACACTTTCCCCAATTTTGCAAGAAAAAATATGTAGCAAGCAATGCGACAAAATGACGCACATCGCGACGCT
>JBOGRG010000015.1:0-5270 GCA_050749365.1 Nitrosopumilaceae archaeon | reverse complement strand
TTGATTTTATTGACAATGAAAAAATATGCTACATAAACATAGAAGGAAAATATTTTGGTAAGATTCCAATCAAACTTGATTTGAAACTCAAAGTGATAGACGCATACAACAGCGCGGGAATAATGATAGATGCGATAAGGGGACTACAGGTTGGTCTTGACAGAAATCTTTCTGGTGCTATGACTAGCATCTCATCATATTGCTTTAAGCATCCGCCTATACAAATGCCATATGCAGAGGCCAAGAAAGCCTTTATAGAATTTGTAGAAGGAAAACGTGACAGATAGCCTTCTAATCAGGAATAAAAAATATAACATATTTGTCAATGTGTTCAAGAAAAAAGATTTGATCACAGAAAGTTGATTTGTTCTGCCTGAACTACCCTGTCTTCTGTCTGAAGTAACTCTATCTCATAGAAGCAATTGCTATGTACATGTTCTTCTGTTTTTAGCCCACATTTTATGCAGATATGTTGTATTACTCTTCTACATTCTGCGCACAAAGATGACTTTCTGAGTTCTCCTCCACAGCTCCTACATGATTCATCTGGCATTTCGATCCTCTGTTTCAAAAATTAATTCCAAATCTCAAAAGGATATTCACTATAGAGATCGATATACATCGTAAGATGTAGAATTTAGAGAAAATACGTATACTATAGAATATTGGGTAACAAATTAAATATAATTAAACCCTGAACACATTTTCGACTTCACGATAGCAACAAAGCAAATCGTTCTATGGACAAGCATGGCGTCTCAAATAACTCACTTGCTGCCAATATTGCGTTCAGGGTGGGGGGAGAAACACGATCACAGGATCATTTGGCATTATCAAAAATATGATCAATATAGATTTAGAGCCCTTACTAAGAATACATAGAATTCGAGTCTTAACACTTTCACGAGTCTAATTAAGGTGTGGGATTAATGCATGAAGCAAACTACTCAGAATTTCCACATTGTAATTATTGTTAGCCTAGTCAATGAAACTTGTTACTATTTGGTTATCTTGCCTTTTTGAGCATCGTGACTATTGGTTCATATTCGTAAGGTAGAGATCTTTGGCTTCAAATCCTTTGGCTACAAAAACACCATAATAAACTTCGAACCTGGTCTTGTGGCCATTTCGGGACCAAACGGGTCAGGAAAGAGCAACATACTTGATGCCATAACTTTTGCATTAGGTGAAAACGCGCCAAAGACTATGAGGGTTGACAAGCTACGTTCTCTTCTTCATGATGTTGACAACAGTAGGCATGGAACAAAGATAGCACGCGTAAGCTGCCACTTTGATAATACTGACAGGAAGATTCCTGTTGACTCTAACATAGTTACAGTAACAAGAGAGATGGATGAGACAGGCGAAAACATCTACTATTTAAACCAAAAAAAGATGCAACGAAACCATATTCTTGACCTACTTGAGGTAGCAAATGCAGGCATACACAAGCTGAACATAGTCCAGCAGGGTACGATTACAAGGATTTCGGAATTTAATGCAGAAGAAAGAAGGAGGATCATAGAAGACATTATAGGACTGGCATATTTTGACGAGAAAAAGACAGAATCGCTAAAGCAGCTTGATGAAGCAGACAGGCGCCTTGAGATTGCGCTTGCCAGGATGGATGAAATAAAAAAACGCATAGATGAGCTTGAGGAGGAAAGAAACTACCAGCTACGATACGAGCTTCTGGAGCGTGAGGTTGGCAGGCTACATGCCATACAGGCTTCAAACAAGATTAGGGATATAGAGTCCCAAAAGATCTCAAAGGAACGAAGCGCAAATGCAATTCTTTCTGAATTAAAAAAGCTTGAAGAACAACGTAACCAACTAAAAGAGGAAATAAAAACACTAGAAGAAGAAAAACACAAGTTCATGGAAGAGGTCAACGCCTATAATATAGCAAAGGCTGCTATTGATTCTGAACTTAGTGCAGCAATGCAACAATCCGAGGCAGCAAACAGTAAGATAGCAACAAACACTAGGAGACTAGGACAGATTGATTCAAGGCTGCCAGAAATAGAACCAGAACTAGCAAGTTTGCATGAAAAGCGATCTATTTTAGAATCACAAATTGTACAGCTAAAAGATTCAATAAAATCAATCGAGGAAACAAAACGAACTATAAATGCCGAGCTTTCGTCGGTGGAGTCAGAAATCAATCAAGTGCTAAAACAGCAGTCGCAAGCAGTGGCAAACAGACTAAAGGTAGATGAAAAAATAAAAAATCTTACAAACACCCTAAACAAAGCAAAACTTGCACTTTCCATGGATGAGGCAGCAAGAAATGATATTAAAAATAAAATAGAACAAAATTCTGCAAAAATTAAATCGTATACAGAAGAAAAGGAAAAACTGTTTGCACTAGAACAGAAACTGCATATAATTCGGGCAGGTCATGATGCAACAATTAAGGAACTCAAGTCAAGACTTGACAACATGTCAGAAAAGCGCTCAAAAATTGAAAAAGACATAGATGACACTTCACTTATTTTGGAAAAGGCAAGTAAGGCAGCAGCTCAATATGAAGCAAAGATCCGCGTCGTAAAACAAGTCATGCATGAAGATTATTCGATAGCTAAACTCAAGGAAGATTCCAAGCGACTAGGAATACAGGGTCTTGTATATGAGATACTTTCATGGGACAAGCAGTATGAAAGACCAATACTTGCAGTAGGATCCGACTGGCTAAAGGCACTAGTTGTAAATGACTTTGCTACACTGCTTGGGTTAGCTGAATTTGCACAGGAAAAGAAGCTTCCAAAAATTAGAATAATACCTCTTGACGCAATTCCAAACTCTAAGACCTCTATTCCAAATGAACCGGGAATTATAGGCGCATTGTCTGATTACATAAAATGCGAAGAAAAATTCAATGCTCTCAAGAACTTTATCTTTGGCAATATCATTTTAGTGGATTCAAAAGAGTCTGCATATAATCTTTCAAAGAAAGGACATAAGGCAGTCACAACAGACGGTCAGTTCTTTGAAGCACAAGCAAACGCAGTTGTCGTAGATATCAACTCAAAGATATCAAATCTGACTAAAATCATCTTACTGAGCACGTCTGTTGATGGTCTGACACAGTCGCTTGTTCTACTAAAAAAATTCATACAAAATAAAAAAGATCAACTCAAAAAAATCGAAAGAATAACAAAGAGCCTTGATGCAAGATATCGTGCATCAGAGACAGGACTTGCAACTGTTGATCTAAACTTTACTGAGATAAGGGCAAAACTAAAATCAATTTCATTCACACAAGATCAAATCTCATCACGAATATTACAGCTAAAAAAACGAGAAGAAAGTTTACTGACAAACGCATCAAAACTAGAGTCATACATAAATTCCTTAGAAGAACGTATAGCTATAACAGAGCTAAACTATGCAGACGAAGAACATGCACGTATTGCTAATTCAATTGCGACCTTAAATGAGAAAAAATCATCACTTTCAAATACACAAGGTTCTATTTTGGATCAGTACCGCGAACAATCTACTCAGCTTACCGCCCTCATAAACGAGGAAAATGCTGTAAAATCTAGCATGAGGCTACTTTCACAGGAACAGTCATCTCTAAACCATGAAAAACATGACCTTGAAGTAGAGCTGTGTGCGATGGCAAAAGAAAAGGAAAAGGCCGATGCTGCTTTGGTATCATTGAGGGAAAAAGAACAACAACTCATTTCTACATCAGGAACATCGGTATCCACACTCAAAGGATATGATAACAAGCTAAAGGATTTGTATGACAAAGAAAAGTCAATAACAAAAGAGATCAATAACTTTGAAAGACAATCTGACTCTCTTTCACGTGACATAAGAGATCTTACAGAAAATGAAACAAAAATCAGAAGCACACTTGCATCATATGGATATGAAGAACTTTTGGAAACCTTTGATGTGGATCAAATCCTTGCTGCGCTTGAATCAGAGAAAAAGGGGTTGATTGGCAGTCTTAACACAAAGGCTCCAGAAACATATGTTGAGATTTCAAATGGATATCGTGACATGTCAAGCCGTAAAAACGAGCTTGAGGAAGAAAGAAATTCTATAGTGAAATTCATCGAAGAAATTGACAAAGACAAACGTCAGACATTTTTGGAATCATATGACAAAGTAGACAAGGACATACGTGAAGTTTTTAGCAAGATGACAGGAGGAAATGCTTGGCTTGAAATCCAAAATGAAGACGACATATTTTCTTCAGGACTTTCATATCTTGTCCAGTTCCCAACAAAACAGAAAAGAGAATCAGCCTCACTTAGTGGTGGAGAAAAAACACTTGCAGCAATCACTTTCCTTCTGGCTTTACAGAAGCTAAAACCATCTCCATTTTATTTGCTAGATGAAGTGGATGCACATCTTGACGCACCAAATACGGAAAGACTTTCAAAAATACTTGAAGAGCGTGTCATTGGAAGTCAGATGATCATCGTGACACTAAAAGACTCGACTGTACAAAAAGCCCAACTAATCTATGGTGTATATCCAAAGAATGGTGTTTCACAGGTTGTTACATACAAGCAATCTAATGTACCATCTATAGCAAACTAATCCAACTTAACAAAACACGCAGCAAGTCTATCCTGTCCAGATTCTTCAAGAGGGGGCTCTTGTTTGCATTTTTCAATTGCGTAAGGGCATCGTGCACGGAACCTGCAGCCTTCGTACACATCGATATCAAGTGGTTCGTTAATTCTAATCTTTTTTTCTCGAAAAAGATTTTCTGGATCTGGCTCTGAGATTGCATCAATTAAAGCCTGAGTGTATGGGTGACGCGGATGTAATAGTACATCATCAATAGGACCACTCTCTACAATCTTTCCCAGATACATGATGGCAATTTTTTGCCCAAGATACCTTGCAGTTGATAGATCGTGCGTTATGTAGATGTAAGAAATCTCATATTTTTTCTGTAGCTCGTGCATAAGTTCTAGTATTTCAGCTCTGACAGAAACATCAAGCATGGAGACTGGCTCGTCAGCAATAATTATTCTTGGTTTTGTGACAAGAGCTCTTGCAAGTACCACTCTCTGTCTTTGTCCACCAGAAAGCATGTGAGGATATTTTCCAAAAATTTCCTCAGCAGGTTCTAGTCTTACGTCGCGTAGTGCTTCAAGAGCCATCTCTTTTCTCTCTTGGTGTGTGCCAATTTTATGAATCTCAAGTGGTTCCATTATTATATCAGAAACTTTCATGCGTGGATTAATTGAGGCATAAGGATCTTGATACACCATCTGACACTGCATTCTAAGCTTGCCAAG
>JBOGRG010000014.1:0-1101 GCA_050749365.1 Nitrosopumilaceae archaeon | reverse complement strand
CACCACAATAGACGAGCCGCTGCCAATGGCTAAAGACATGGCAACTCAAATGATGAAAAAAGATGATGTCGTGACAAAAGAAAAGACGGAGACCATGATGGAAAAGAAATCTATGGTTAGCTTGGCTGGAAGCTTCGTAGGTGTAGGAGATGGAATACACAACGCTGAAGGGATGACAAAGATAGTCTCATTGGAAGATGGAAGCAATATCCTGAGATTGTAAATCTAATCACTACAGATTGATATGTTTTTTCAATTATGAAAAAGCAAGAAAAGGCATTATTGTTGTAACGAGAAAAAAGTCAACTGATAACCTGCCTAAGTAAACTTTATCCTTGAGAGAAGTGATCAAATAATACGGATTACGAATCATTACACCAAAAAATTATGAGAATAGACCCAAAGATTCGCTTTGCCACGGTATTTGATATGAATGGCAAGATACTTTACAGCGCTCACCGCGAAGGCATAACTAACCTGCTTAGTCCGGAGGAAAACAAAAAATCACTTGACCTAGCAGTTAGCGCATGGAAAGCTAGAGCAGAGTTTGAGGGAAAGATAGGAAAAGGAAAATACGTCTTGGCCGTTTATGAAAAAATAAAACGAATAACGATGCCACTTGATGACGAACACTTGCTTTACATAACTATGCAACCAGATGCAAATCACAGCAACATAATTGAAAAGGCATTAAGGCTAAAGCAAGATGCGTTGCATGCACCTGATGGAATGCCATAAAATTTCACACTACGCTTCAAGTTGGATTTTCAATTAACGATTTTAATCTTGGCAGTGAACCCTTGTAAATAAAATCAAACTCTGAAATTGTCTTTTCAAATGAAACTCTTGTAACCCTATTTGTGGCAATGTATCCAGACCAAGTAAGCTTTGTCAAGTTTTTCCCAAGGCGTTTTATTGACAAAGTTGCAAAGTACGCTCTAAGTGGCATTTTGCCTGCCGCTATATACGAAAACGATTTGCCATTGTTCCAGCTTACAATCTGCTCTTCAAGTAAAGAGCCGTCTTGGAAGGTAATGAGACGTATTGCGCTAACTCCTCTCTTTCTATTTGAGGTTATAATACACTTTTTGATTCCAACTA
>JBOGRG010000013.1:0-2411 GCA_050749365.1 Nitrosopumilaceae archaeon | reverse complement strand
GGACCAAAGTATTCCCCTGTCTCAAGCTTTGACAATAGTGACTGTAATCTTTGTTCCAGCTGTTCAATTCTTTGCTCTAATCTTTGTATGATTTCTTCTGACTTTTTCATTGCCTTCATTTCTCGTTCTTCGACTTTTTTAGCCATCGTAGCTTGGCGTTCTGCCATTTTCTCCTTCATTTTTGACATGTGTTTATCTGAGAACATCTCAAATTCTAAGGCATCTTTGATTTCCTCAGCTGAAAGTTTAGTCATTTCTACAATTGAATCTAAAATTTCTTCTCTATCAGTTGTGTCGATTGTATATTCTAGCTCAACTTCAACTTCGGCAAATCCATTATTGGTTTCTACTTCAGCTTTGAGGTGTTTTTCTATTTGATCTTCTTCACCTTCTCCTTCTTCAATTTCTAATAAACTATCAGCGGTATGTCTGTCTAAAGGAAATCTCTGTGCTATTTCATTGACAATATCATCCTTTAATTTTTCCATCGCAGGTTGTAAACGTTCAGCCATGTTTTCCCTGTCAAGAAGCATATCCATCATCATACTTTCGTCCAGTTTTTTGCTAAATTCTAACTCAACTTCAACTATAGACATATCCTCCAATGTAGTTGCCTTTACAGTTAGCTCTTCTCTTTCTTCATGTTCTTCCTCTTCTATCTCTTCCTCAATTTCTATAGCTGCTTCAACTTGTTCTTTAGTCAATCCAGTTCTTGCAACAATTTCTTCTATGATAACATCTCGCTCTGTCGCATCTAGTTTAAATTCAAATTTTTGATCATCAAACTCAACCTTTACTTTAACAATTCCATCTTCAATTTCTACCTCAATCTCAATTTCCTCTTCTTCCTCAGTCTCTTCTTCTATTTCTTCTTCAGCCTCGTCTTCTGCTTCATCTGTGTCCTCTTCTAGTTCATCTTCATCGTCATCTTCGTCATCCTCAGACTGTGCAAATGCAACTTCTACATTAGTTTGAAGAACATTTAAGGATAGAATTGAGTCAAATTTTTGATCAGCCTTTTGAAAAATAATTGGATTACTAGATAGACTAAAAATTAGAACGGAGATTAAAAAAATACGTGCTATGCCATGCACACAAGAACGCATTAAATAATAGAATTTATAGTTTGCGTAGAATTGATTAGTCTACTAGAATGAGTAGAACAAAACCTGTTTCATACATTTATTTCTATGATAACTGGCAGATACTAGCTAAAGCCTGCTCCAAACTTGTCTGCTTCCTGTAGAGGATCAATGTTTTCAGCTGACTTGAGTTTCAGATACAAAAATGTCTCGTTTACTATCTGTATAGCATCTTCTTGGCTTAGCTTGAAATTCTTCTTTGCAAAATCATGATACCTTTGTAGTTTGTTTTGGTCTTGCTCATCAAGCGAGGTTTTGTCCTGTAGAATCATTTGTGCGATCTTTTCAATCTGAGAATTGTACTTGTCACCCAATGTTTTTTGTGACCCGAGCCCGTTTTTAAATCATCATTACAAGATAATGCGATAAAGATTCTTCAAGCCTAAATTTTTCTCTTGGCTGCTAGAATTGCCACTATGCTTACTCCACCAATTATAGCTGCAATAAATTGAATTGTCATATCGCCTTTAGGATTCTCATCTATAGGAATGGTGGTATTGACATTGATAGGAATGGTACCAACACCTAGTGCGTGTAGATCTTCATACACATCAACAAACAGCTGTGTTCTAGTGCAAAGGCCAGTCTGCAAAGATTCCTTTCCATATGCATATACAAGATATGTCTCACCTTCCTGAAATTCATAGCCACACGAAGCTGATGAGAGGGCTGTTGATACTGTGATTGTTTTTTCAGCAGGACCTTTCCATACTCTTTGAACCTCAAATTTTACTGGTATGAGTTGGGCAGAAGACACTATATTTGATAGATCCTTTTTTATTTCTACCACCCTTCCCAAAAACACCGCGTCTGATTTTTCTAGTGACTCTTTAGGAGGGGCTGGAGCAACACACGAACATGCATGTGCGGACTGATTCAAGCCAGTAATTGATAATAATGTAATGCCAACAATTGCCAGAAAAATAGTTTTCACTTTACACATTAGATTGATCTAGGCATTTATGGATTGTGTATAATTGAGCAGCAACATACTGACCGTGTTTTGATTGCTTTTCTAGGTTTTGAAATACCAGTCAAAGATAAATAAGAACCTTAGATGAGAGTTGTTTGTAATGTCTGCAAAAAACACTGTAACTATAGGACTAGTTCAGACTCGTGTTTCTGATGATATTAACAGCAACATGCAAAATACAATCGCCAAGATAAGAGAAGCAGCAAGCAAGGGTGCTAAAATCATTTGCTTGCAGGAACTGTATAGAACCAAGTATTTCCCAACCGACGAGAAAAAAAATTCTACTGTACTAGCTG
>JBOGRG010000012.1:0-3962 GCA_050749365.1 Nitrosopumilaceae archaeon | reverse complement strand
GAACTTAGAACTTTTGTAAAATATTGAAGAATGTATCTCTCTGGGCAGGCACTCTGCCTATTTCTTTTACCATGTTTGCAAGCTCCAAAACTGACGAGTTTGCACCTTTTCCTGCAGCACGATAGATCTCTTCAGAAAATGCAGTGCCCACTAGATCATTTCCGCCATGAGAGAGAGCTACCTGTGCAAGCTTCTTGCCAAGTGCAACCCAGTAGACAGAAATGTTGTCCAAATACCCTGAAAGCATAAGGCGAGAAATTGCAATCACTCTTAGATCGTATGGTGATGCACTCTCGCTAGTGACCAGTCCCTTTTGCTCAAGCTCCGTGTTTTCCAAGCTGAATTTTAACGGAATAAAAGTGATGAATCCTTTTGTTCTTTTTTGTACTTCTCTTAATTTTATTAGATGATCAATTATGTGCTCTGGCTTTTCTATGTGACCAAAAAGCATAGTGGAATTGCTTCTTATTCCAAGATTGTGAGCTTGTTCTATAGTATCAAGCCATTCTTGACCAGAACATTTTCCTCTGACAATTTTGTTTCTTATTTCAGGATGGAAGAGCTCAGCTCCACCGCCTGGCATGGAGTCAAGTCCTGCTGCTTTTAGTCTTGACAACACTTCTTTGACCGAGTTATGTGTTAACTTTGATAGAAAGAAAATTTCTGCTGCAGTAAACGCCTTGATATTCATCTCGGGATGACTTTTTTTGATAATTCCCATCATGTTTTCATAATATTCAAGTGGCAAGTCAGGATGAAAGCCTCCGACGATATGAACTTCGGTTGCACCCATCTCTTTTGCTATGCCAACTCTTCTCTCGATTTCTTGCGGTGTCAAAGTGTATGCATCGCTTTCGTTGCCTTTTCTGTAAAATGCGCACATAGGACAGCTTGCAGCACACACATTTGTATAATTAAGATAGTACGAAGCAGCAAAAGTTACTGTATCACCAACGCGTTTTTGTCGTATCATATCGGCAGCAGCACCCATCATAAACAAATTGTCATATTCCATGAGTTCTAGGCCATCGTTGTATGATAGCTCCTCTCTGGCAAGAGCTCGCTCAAGCGCTCTTGAGTCCTTTACTAATTTTTCTAGCATGTCTGATAGTGTATTTGATGTAAATATAAAATTAACACAATCTATCTGATCTGTTAGATTGTTCAGAGTTTTGGCATAATGCTAGGTCTTTTTATGGAAATTACAATTGCTGCAATTATAGAAATTACAAGGACCATCGCTGCAATTGATCCAAACTCTGGTACGACTGCACTTCCTACAATTGCTACTGTTTCAGATTTTGCGGTAAGTGGAATTGTTAGTGTGTTTATGTCGCCTTCATCGGTTTGTTCAAAGTCAGTGATCTGTACATTGTCAACCCAAACCAACAAAGGACCCTCGATGAGGTCTTTTGGTAGTTTAACTACGAACTTGTCACCATCTTTTCCTACCCCTGCCATTGTGAAAGTTACTGACTTTTGGTTTTCATCTACTTTGGCACCTGCAAGAACTTTGTCTAAAGTGTATTGTACATCAAAAGTTGTCTTGCCATCGCCAGCATCTGATCCAACATTGTGCCAAACTTTGAAACCTTCCTCAACTGCACCGACGTTTATTGTTCCTGTCATGAAAGGATGAAGAGTGCAATAGTATTTTACAACACCACGATCCTGTGCAGTGAATTTATAACTGAAAGTTTTACCTGGACCAAGAAGGCCGCTGTCAAATTTTCCATCAAAACCCTCCGTCGGCGTACCACTTGTAACTGTATGAGCAGCTGTGTCTCCGTTTTGCCATTCTACAGTATCAGATACTTCTACAGTCAATTCCCATGGATCATAAAAGAAGGGTGCATTTGGATCTGCAGCTCCAGTTGGGATTTCTACTTGCCAAATCTTTGCAAACGCAGTATTATATCCTAGTGGAATTAGCAACAAAACAAGAACTGAAGCTATTATGATTTTATTCACAGCACATTCCATAATGAGAGGTTTAATAGATTTTACGACCCATTAGATGTTGGCAGAAAATCGATGTGAGGCCTCAATTAGGTCTTTTATGTCTGATTGTGAATGAGACGAAGAAAAGGCACCTAGCTTTCCTGGCAAAAAGAATATTCCGTCATTTGCAATCATGTTAAAGTGATATCTGTGAAGCATCGCAGTATCACACTTGGCAGCATCAGTGGAATTTCTAATCTCAGAAATGCCGTCTGATAGAAAATGAGTCATAAACAAAGAGCCTATTCCAGTTGTGATTACTTTGCCATCAAAGACTTTGTCAAGTTCTTTTCTTGCACGTTCTCCTAATCCTCCAATTTTGGTATACAATGATCTTGAATTTCTTTTAAGATACGCAAGCATGGCATGTCCTGCAATCATGGTGACAGGATTTGCAGAAAAAGTACCCCCACCAATGTAGGAGCGGTCTGATTTTTTGTGTGAGCTTGTATTTACAATTTCCATGATCTCATTTTTTCCACAAATGACACCAATTGGAAATCCGCCACCAACAATTTTTCCCAACGTTACAATGTCAGGATCAAGCCCCATGGTTTCATAGATGCAACCAAATGAAAATCTAAACCCTGTCACAATTTCATCAAGCAAGAACAGTGCATTATTTTTATGTACAAATTCTTGAATTCCCAAAAGATATTCTTTTGTTGCAGGTATACATCCACCACCACCAAGTACTGGTTCTATTATCACCCCCGCAAGATCATCTTTTACTGAATTTAAGACGCCAAGTGATTTTGGCAAATCATTATACGGCATGGACACGATGTGTGATTCGTCAACGAGGCCTCCGCTTTCAGACTCGTCAAAAGGCCAGTTGATCGATTTTAAAAGATCCGATGTGTATCCATGCCATCCTCCATCTATTTTTGCAATTGTTTTTTTGCCAGTAAATGTGCGTGCGATTCGTACTGCATACATAGTGGCTTCGGTTCCAGATGAAACATAACGAATCTTTTCAGCGACTGGAACTGCCTTTTGAATTATATCAGAAAATGATATTGTCATTTCATTTACAGTTCCATGCATCCAACATGATGGCAGCTGTTTTTTTACTTGATTAGAAACTGGAGTAGCTGCGTGACCTAATATCAAGCTCCAATGTCCCATCCAATAATCCACATATTTGTTTTCGTCAACATCAGTGAGAAATTTTCCTTTTGCAGATTTTGTTACAAATGGATACGGCTCAAAGAATCTGATGTTGTGACTTACACCATTGACATGAAATTTTTTGGACTTGGCAAAAAGCAAACCAGATTTTTCGGTTTTCTTTTTGTAAATCTCTAAATCAGTTGCCATCATCAAAATTATCTGGTAGAATAATATTAGTGATCGCAAAAATCAGGAAAAAATTGCAATTTTTGGCATGGTTTATATTATTTAGGCATGATTCTCTGTTTGCATACGTAACAGCAAGGCGGCGCTTGTGATGATTGTTGGTATTGCACCATTGGGTGATTCACAGGCCTCCAGTTACGCATACAAGATGTAGGTTTGACCTAACGGTCTTATCTGAAATTTGAAGACATGATGTGCATTCCGACCAATTCCCAATAATACTTCTAAATCAAAATAAACGAATCCGGTTGATCCTGCCGGACCTGACTGCTATCGGATCGGTACTAAGCCATGCGAGTCGTTGTAGCAATACAAGGCAGACGGCTCAGTAACACGTAGTCAACCTAACCTATGGACGGGGATAACCTCGGGAAACTGAGAATAAAACCCGATAGATCATTATGCCTGGAATGGTTTATGGTCCAAATAATTTATTGCCATAGGATGGGACTGCGGCCTATCAGCTTGTTGGTGAGGTAATGGCCCACCAAGGCTATAACAGGTACGGGCTCTGAGAGGAGAAGCCCGGAGATGGGTACTGAGACACGGACCCAGGCCCTATGGGGCGCAGCAGGCGAGAAACCTTAGCAATGTGCGAAAGC
>JBOGRG010000011.1:0-14046 GCA_050749365.1 Nitrosopumilaceae archaeon | reverse complement strand
AACAAACCCCAGTGATTCCCCTTGTTTTTCCTACTCCTATCATCAATCCGTTCATGCCAGTAATGCTGCCAGCATCCATCTTAAAGATGCCCTGCTTGGCAAATCCTTTGACCACGTTGACGGAAGTGCTTGTTCCATATACTTTTGGAGTTTTGGAAAAAGTGCCAGTGATATATGCTGCAAGTGTGTAGATGTTTTTGACACCAAGCTTTTCGCAAATCCCAATTATTTCTTCTGCCATGGCATACTCGCTTTCTGGCGTAACTGGCTGGGCATCTCCTGTTAAAAGTATGATGTCATTTGGTTTGTTTTTACAATAGTATAACGTGTTTTTCATCAGATCTATGGTACCATCTGGCTGAACCATGACTTGTGGCGGAAAAGATGATGAGAATATGTTTGCAAACTGTGTTCCTTTTAGTTCTTCGATAAGATAATCAACTGCTAGTTTGCCCACATAGCCGCTTCCTGGCAGCCCACAGATAAGCTGTGGATTTTGTAATTTTGGCATCTGAGAAACTTCGACAGTAATTTTTGGCGGAGCCGACATGAGTTAGGAAATATAGCTATGCAATATTAATGAAGCGTAGAATTTCTACCGTCGTTTTGACCTTTTAGATTTTTTTCTTACCCTTCGTTTTGCTTTTCTCTTTGCTGTCTTTCGTGTTCTTCTTTTTGGTGCCTTTCTTGATCTTGTCTTTGCTTTCCTTTTTGATTTTTTTGGTTTTGCCTTGCGTCTTGACTTTGCTTTTCTTTTTGCCTTTCGCTTTTTAGCTTTTTGAATCCTTAGTTTTTGTGTGATCTTAACTAAATTACGAGTGGCTTGTGCAACTTGTCTTGTTTGTGATTCAACCGCAGAGCTAAGCCTCTCTGCAGTCCTTGTGCTAGATTTTAACTGTTCTAGAAGCTGTGGCTTTGACCGGCCTTGTTGTCTAAGCTTAGAGTCAAGCCTTGATTTTTGTTTTGTAGTATCGGCAATTAGTTTGACTAGTCTTTCTTGTGCGGCATTTCTTTGTTTTATCTCAGAGTTTAACGCTGCAATCTTTCCGTTTATCGTTTTTAATCTATCAAGAGCCTTAGCCTTGTCTTCTGTCCCAGTGTATTCAATGTCTTGTTGAGCTTGTTCCTTTGCGGTTTTTTCCTGAGCCAAGCGATCTTCTGCAGCAGCTTTTAGTCTTTCTATACTGTCCTTTTGAGATAGATACTGGTTTAGTTGTTGCGAGACTTGACCTTTTTTTGATAAAGTTGCCTCTTTACTTCTTCCCAGAGAAGACAGCCCAGAAGATGACCGTCTTTTTAGCGATAAAGCTTTGCGTAGTTGTCTCTGGCTTTGTCTTTTACGTTTTGCTGCTTCTAATTTCTTATTTGTATATGAACGAGCCAGCCTTGAAAGGGATGCCAATGGTTTTGTAAAGATTTTGTACTCGATTAAGTTTTTGTTATGATTAGTAATTGACATAAAAGCTAATATTTTTGACATGTTTTACAATTTTTTGGTAAATTTTCAAAATATGATAACTTGACCCGCTAGATTTTATTTATCGATAAATAAAAAACAGTGTGGAATTTCATCCCTCCCAGCTTCCTATATGCAAGACGTTTGAAGTAAATGACGAGTCGCAAGCTGCCCAAGCTGCATCAGAAATGATAAAGATTGGGTTTGTGACTCAAAAGAGCGCGTTTAGGGTCTTGATGACAAAAGAAAAAGACGCTGCCAAAAAAATTGGCTTTTTGATAATCAACGAAATTAATTTTGGATTGCGAAAGGCAAAGCAAGAGCGTGATGTAAGATACTGGATATACCATTACGATGAATCACACTATGCGATGGTCTTGATAAGCTCAAAGGTTCTACAAGACCTAGGTTTTTGATTTATCAAATATCAAGTGCAGCTTGAGTTTTTTTGAAACAATGTCTGCAACAAGTATTCCAAGCAGTGTGCCGCCTATAACATCCATTGGAAAGTGTTGCAGTATGAAGACTCGACTTATGGATACCACCAGCGGGTATATCCACATAAGATAGCATCCCCTTGGAAATCTCTGAGATAGTGCGAATCCTATTACAAAGGCAAATGCTGCTGTCCTTGTAGCATGGCCAGATGGATAGGAGCCTTTACCAAAAAATGAAACGTCTTGTTCTAGTGCTATAGGAAATGGCTCTCCCGCAAAATCAAGTTTTGGCCTTTCTTGTCCAACAAAGTCTTTCATATATGAGGATGCTATGGTTCCAGCTAAAACTGATAGTATTAGTACAAGGCCGATCCTTCTTGTGCTTTTTTTGATAAACAGTATTATACAAAAAATTATCATGTAAAATACACTGCCAATTTCTGTAAAGATCTGCATCGTTACATCTACGGACTTGTTTCCACCAAATGACTGGGCGTATAGTATTATGGAATCATTGATTGGTCTTGTTATTTCGGCATAAACAAGATACGTTAGGATGGCAAAAGATATCAGAATTAAAAAGAACTTTGTTGATCTTATGTCAAAAATCCATTGTTGCACCAAAACAACTCCTAACTTTTTCAAATTTCATGGTTAACTAATCGCCAATTGTTCCATATTAAAATGAAAGCGTATGCAAGGTTGTGTAAGATGCCAGAACAATCATAAATGTGCGTTGTAGAAAGTAGCTTTTGTTGACGTATCAAGTAATTTGTAGAGATTACGGCCACGAATGCGATTTTAAGATACGAATGGAATCGGAATCTGAATTAGTTGAAAAGGTAAAGAAGCATATGGACCAGGAACATGGCATAGATTTACCAAGAGAACAGATTATTCAAATGGCCAGATTGTAAAGATCTAAATCAAAAAAAGGTTATTTCTTAGACTAAAGGATTTTAACCACACCAAAAGATAGGATCGACGTGAGGCTTTTAACACTTGAAGATTTTGACACCAGGGGCAAGACCGTATTTTTACGCGTAGACATGAACTCTCCCATAGACCCAAAGACTATGCAGATACTAGAAACAAGTAGAATACGCGAATCCACCGAATCACTAAAGGATCTTGAAGGATCGAAAGTTGTCATAGCTTCTCACCAAGGAAGAGTTGGAAACAAGGACTACACCGGAATGGAAAATCATGCAAAAGTGCTTGAGCAGGTTGTGGGTAAAAAGATCAAGTATGTCCAAGATGTGATCGGCTCTGAAGCCCAAAGCGAGATAAAAAACATGAAAGACGGAGAGATTCTTTTGCTTGATAATCTAAGATTGTGTGCGGAGGAAAACTACGAGTTTGCACCCGCCGAGGCTGCACAGACGATAATGGTAAGCAGGCTTTACAAGTTCTTTGATCTTTGTGTGCTAGATTCTTTTCCAAGCTCACACAGGTCGCATCCTTCTATTGTTGGATTCTCGCATCTTCTGCCAGCATGTGCAGGAAGACTAGTCGAGCGCGAGGTTCGCAAGCTAGATGAGATCATGACTATCACAAAGGGTCCACATGTTGTGGTTCTTGGCGGATCAAAGGTCATGGACAGATTAGAAGCAATCAAGGCCCTAATTCAAAGCGGCAGGGCAGACCAAGTCTTGCTGACTGGGGTAATTGCAAATGTGTTTATGCGTGCACAGGGTAGAATCAAGTCTCCACTTGGCATAAAAAGAGAAGAGGAAGTGGTTTCAAAGGCACATTCTCTTATTGGTGAGTATCCAGATGTTTTTTCAACTCCTGTTGATATTGCCACAGAGAGGGGTGGCACAAGAGTTGAGATGGATGTCAGAGAGCTTGGGAAGGGAGACCAGATACTTGACCTTGGACCAAAGTCCGTAGAACACTATATAAAATCAATACATAGTGCAGGAACTGTATTCATGAGTGGTCCTGCTGGACTTTTCGAAAATGATAATTTTAAGTTTGGAACTGAAAGCCTGCTTAGGGCAGTCGCAGAATCTTTTGCAACAACAATCGTAAGTGGTGGACATCTTACTGCTGCACTAAAAAGATATGGATTGGCAGAAAAGATACATCACATCAGCACTGCAGGAGGTGCTCTAGTCTTATATTTGACAGGAGTAAAGCTGCCAATGATTCAATCTTTGGAAGAAGCTGCAAAAAGATACAGAGCTAAATAGCTGCTTTACAAGATACATTAGGACAGATTCTGTCTTCTAATTTTCCCAAATGAATTTCTTGATTACATGAATTACACATGAGTTTTTCGACCTCAGCAAACAGTTTGAACCATTGCGTTGTAAAATCCTGTGCTATTGGCCTAAGAAGTCCATCTTCGTGTAGCTTCTTAAAAAATGGTTTCATGTCATCGATTACCAAAGACTTGGCACTTTCATCATTCTTTAGGATATCAAAAACTTGATCGCTTGTAAATCTCAAGTTTATGTCATTGAATTTTTCAAAAATTATCTTTCTTATTTGTAACAATATTGTAGAAGATGGATTATCTGCCAACTCAGAAGAGACCAGAGGCTTCTTCTTTTATCTTATTTGCAGTCTCTGTATCGTTTAGCTTCTCACTCAGATATGAATAGATTCCATACTTGAGTACCTTAAGCGATAGCAGTGCACACTTTATCCTAGCAGGACCTAGATCAGGAAGGCCAAGATTTTCAAGTATGTCATCTTTTGCAAGCTTTTTGACATAATCAAAGTCCTTTCCCATGATAAGTTCTGTAAGCATGGATGCACTTGCCTGACTTATTGCACAGCCTTTGCCAGTGAATTTTACATCAGAGACCTTGTTGTCTTTGATGTTGATGTGCATCTCAAGCTCGTCTCCACAAAGAGGGTTGCTGTCACGCTTGGCAATGTCAGGGTTTTCTAGCTTGCCATAATTTCTTGGATTTCTGTAATAGTCTAGTATGATTTCACGATAAATGTCTGCACTACTCAAATTCTAAACAGCTCTCTTGCTCGATTAAGTGACCTGATAAAAGCATCAACCTCGTCTTTTGTGTTGTAGATATAAAAGCTTGCACGGGATGTTGCTGATACATTCAGTCTTTCCATCAATACTTGGGCACAGTGATGACCCGATCGTATTGCAATGCCATCCTCATCAATTATTGTTGCAAGGTCGTGTGGATGTATGTCCCCAAGATTAAATGAGATCACTCCGCCTCGCTTTGTAATGTCTGGTGTTCCATACAGCGTAATTCCCTTTACTGCGGAGATTTTGTCTAGTGCATATTTTGTCAATTCCACCTCATGTTCTCGTACCTTATCCATCCCTATCCTCTCAAGATAATCAATTGCAGTGGAAAATCCAATCACATCTGCAATGTTGGGGGTTCCAGCCTCAAACTTGTATGGCAAATCATTCCAGGTTGTCTCGTACTTGTGTACCTCTCGTATCATGTCTCCTCCACCGTTAAATGGCTGCATCCCATCTAGGATCTCTCTTCGTGTCCATAACACTCCAACGCCTGTTGGCCCAAGCATCTTGTGTGCTGAAAATGCAAAAAAGTCGCAGTCCAGTTTTTGTACATCAACTTTCATGTGTGGAACAGACTGGGCTGCATCAACTAGAACCTTGACTCCCTTTTTATGACACCGTCTGATGATTTCTTCAGTAGGAGATATTGTTCCCAAAACGTTTGACATCTGACTGAACGTTACAAGTTTTACACGTCCTGTATCCAGATATTCGTCAAGCTGATCAAGTATCAGTTCACCGTTGTCATCTACACCAATGTACTGCAGCTTTGCCTGTCTTTCTTTTGTCAAAAGCTGCCATGGCACTATGTTGCTGTGATGTTCGTATTCCGTTGTTACAACAATGTCGTCTTTGTTGACATTTTGTCTTCCCCAAGAATATGAAACAAGATTGATTGCTTCTGTAGTGCCCCTAACAAAGACTAGCTCCTCGCGACTTTTTGCATTAATGAGCTTGGCAACCTTGTCACGTGTTAATTCGTAGGCAGCAGTTGCTTCTTGTGCAAGCTGATGCACTGCCCTGTGTATGTTAGAATTGTAATTAACATAGTAATTGTGAATCGCGTCTATTACCTGGATTGGCTTTTGCGTTGTTGCCGCGTTATCAAAATATACCAAAGGCTTGTCGTTGTGAATCTTTCGTTTGAGAATTGGAAAGTCACTTCTAATATTTTCAACATTTATTATACTAGCTTGCAATATTTATCCAACCTCAACATAGATCTCATTTTGTTCTATTTTAACATTGTAGGTTTTAAGTGGTATTTCAGCTGGAGTAGTTTGTGGAATGCCTGTCTCAAGGTTGAAAACAGACATGTGCAACGGACAGGTCACTCCCTCATCTCCCAAAAATCCTGTAGAAAGATCAGCTTCGGCGTGTGTGCAGATCCTGTCAGTTGCATAAATTTTGCCATTCAGGTTTGCTAAGAGAATTTTTTTGTCATTATAATCAAAGCTAGTCATCTCACCCTTTAGAAGTTTTTGTACACTACACGCCTTTACCCATTGTGCCAAAAGTTTTATCACCTGTATTTGTAGTGACTCTCAAAGATGTCAGTCTCTCGGTATCTGACTTCTTCTACTTCAAGTATTGCCTTTAGTTGCTCGTCTGTTTTTATTGTAAGATCTCTTCCAAGCCACTTGGATTCAATCAGGTAGCTAATCCATGCTCTTATCTGATAGGACATTTTTCTTGAAAGCGGTTCCAAGAATCCTTCTACTATGATTTTTTGAGCTTCAGACTTGTCAAGACATCTTGATGCAAGATAAAACATCTGCTCTTCGTCTAGCTGTGCAACAGATGCAGAGTGTGTTGCCTTGACATCATTTGTAAATATTTCAAGTCCCGGTATGGAGTCTGACTTTGCGCCTTTATCTAGTAAAATAGAATGGCCTGAAAGATAGGCCTCTGCATGGTGAGCGTTTTCCTCGATTCGTATCATCCCCTTAAACAACGATTTTGACGTATCCTTTAGGACAGATTTTTCTAAAACTCGTCCAGTGGTTGAGGGCGCTTTATGTATTAGATTGGATGTAATGTCAAATGACTGGTTCTTGTTTCCAAAGACAACTTCTGTGTCATTTGCGGCTGCACCTATTCCGTTTAGGTAATTGTCGATTTTATACCTTGAAAGCAGAGCCCCAAACAGTCCAAGATACCAGTTTGCCCTGCCGTCTCGTCCTATATTTCCTGCCCTTGTGGAAAAGTTTACTGCGTTTTGATCCATGGCCTGTAGTGTAACCATGTCAAGCTCACTGTTCTGGTTTACGTTTACATCAAGAAGCTCAAGATATGCTTGCTGTCTTTGATTCTTTGGTGCATAAAGTTCCTGAACTATCACACCTTTACTACTTTCTTCTGCCACTATGATATTGCGAGATATAGTAGAGGTTCCATCAGCTGAAAGTGATGAAATTACATGTATTGGTTTTTCTAAGATCAAATTTCGTGGTATGTAAATGAAAAACCCTGAATTAAAAAATGCGTTGTTTAGTGCAATGTACTTGTCTTTTTTCGGGTCTGACAGCTCAAGTGATTTTTTTATCTTATCTACATGATCTTTTATTGCATCATGAATTGAACAGATAACAAGCCCTTTTGCTTTTAGCTCCGATGGTAAGCTTATTTTGTGTATGTTTGTGCCAATCTGCACTATGCTGATATTGTCTGCAATCTCTGACATTCTGTCTTTTACAAGTTGTGGAACAGTGCTGTCTGAGCTTAGCGAGAATGTTACTTGGTTTGGATCCATTCTGCTTGCATCAGAATACTTGTTGTAAAGTGGCGAGACCTCCGGTGGAAGTTCGCGATATATCAGAAAAGAATTTTTTCTATATTCTTTAAGCCAAGATGGCTCGTTATTTGCAGATGAGATCTCTTCTATATGATTTGAGTCAAGTGCGGATAAAACTAGAGACGCCATGGCAAATCATAAAAATCTGGATGGTAGTCAGTCTAGCCGACTGATCCATCCATTTCCAATTTTACTAATCTGTTAAGCTCTACGGCATATTCCATTGGGAGCTCTTTGGTAAATGGCTCGATGAATCCGTTTACAATAAGGGTTAGTGCATCTTCCTCTGAGAATCCTCTGCTCATAAGGTAGAAGATTTGCTCGTCTCCTATCTTTCCTACAGTTGCCTCATGGGTAACTGTGGCGTCTTCTTGGTTAATCTCCATGTATGGGTAGGTATCAGTCTTTGAGATGTCATCCAATAGTAACGCATCACATCTCACGGAAGCCTTGACGTTTGTGGCTCCCTTGGCAACATGGAGCAGTCCTCGATAAGTTGTTCTGCCGTTACCCCTGCTTACGGATTTTGATGTTATTCTTGATGTAGTGTTTGGAGCCAAGTGTACCATCTTTGCACCAGTGTCTTGGTGCTGGTTCTTTCCTGCAAATGCAACAGAAAGTGTCTCGCCGTGAGCTCGTGATCCAAGCAAGTAAATTCCTGGATACTTCATGGTAAGCTTGCTTCCGATGTTTCCGTCAATCCACTCTACTCTTGCACCTTCATAAGCATAAGCACGCTTTGTAACTAGATTGTAGACATCGTTGCTCCAGTTCTGGATTGTTGTGTATCGTAGTTTGGCACCCTTTAGTGCAATCAGTTCCACAACGGCAGAGTGTAGAGATTCTGAAGAATAAACTGGTGCCGTACAGCCTTCTATGTAGTGCACCTCAGAACCCTCGTCTGCTATAATCAACGTTCGCTCAAACTGACCGATGTTTTCTGCATTGATTCTAAAGTAAGCTTGCAGCGGAAGATCCACTTTGACGCCCTTTGGAACATAGATAAAAGAACCGCCGCTCCAAACTGCGCTGTTTAGTGCTGCAAACTTGTTGTCCTCTGGAGGAATTATCTTACCAAAGTATTTTCTAAAAATTTCTGGCTCTTCTTTTAGAGCTGTATCTGTATCCAAGAACTTTACTCCTTGTTTTGCAAGATCATCTCGCAGGTGGTGGTAGACAACTTCAGACTCGTACTGTGCTCCTACACCTGCAAGAAACTTTTTCTCTGCTTCTGGAATTCCAAGCTTGTCAAAGGTCTTTTTGACATCAGCGGGAACATCGTCCCAGTTCTTTTCTGTCTTTTCAGATGCCTTTGCATAATAGTAGATATTGTTAAAGTCGATTTTAGATAGATCTCCACCCCAGTTTGGCATCGGCTTTTTCATAAAAATTTCATAAGATCGCAGTCTAAAGTCAAGCATCCATTGTGGCTCGCCTTTTAGTTTGCTGATCTCTTCTACAGTTCCTTTGGAGAGACCTTTCTTACTGAGATAAACATACATCTCAGTAGAGTCCTTGAAATCGTATTTGCTATAATCCATATTGAGGCCTTCAGTTGTCATACGAAAACCATAACAGTGTTATATTATAAATAGATTCTACAACAGCTACGAGTTGTACAGCGGAGTAGGTCAAGCTAAATAGGTCAAGCTAATTTTTAATGTTAATCTAACAAAAATCAATTCTATTTTGTTGAAAAAATGATTTTGTTTTAGATACATAAAAAATTCTATGGGCCAGATGGAGCCTGTCAGATATTTTATAAGACCTTATAGCAGATGATAACACAGAGGAAAAGATTGCAGGAAGTAAATAAAGGAAGTAACATTGACAACATTCTGCTTGAGCATTTTCAGCGAGAGATATGGAGTAAGGTTCCTCATCTGGAAGAAAAACTAGGCGAAGCAAAGGTTGTCAACGTAACACCGCTGATTGATATTACTGAAGATTTGAGAGAGTGTGCAAAAAACGTTTACAACCTGAATCTTGCCGATACAGATCTGCGAGTTTTTGGCAAGTTCGATTCTAACTTGCTAGCAGGCTCGATTAAAGTAAGGCCGGCAGTCCACATAATCCATGATGCCATTGTTACAGGCAAGCTTAGGAGTGGACAGACAATAATCGAAGCTACCTCAGGGAACTTTGGGATAGCTCTTGGGCAGTTATCTAAACTTGGACTAGGTGTAGTTACGCTTGTCTCAAGAAAGCTGCAGGAAGGAGTCTTTGAGGAGTTGAGAAACGAGAACATACGCATCATGAATCTTGACATGGACATCTGCCCCGCTCCAGGAATGAAGGAGAGCCCAAATCTTTTGGCTGCAAAAGCAACCGCTTCTAATATTCGCTCACAATTATCTGAGCTTGGGTTTGACCCTTTTATTTTTGATAAAGCAAGTTCAGAGGTACAATCGCTTTTAGCTAGCCAAGACATCATAAACTTGGCAAAGTTTCTTGCAAAGATCTACGACTGTTTCTGCCCAGAACAGTATGACAACGAACTGAACATTGATGTACACAGAACTGTTACCGCAGCGGAGATAGACCAACAATTACGTGAAAAAGGACATTCACTGGCAGACTTTAGAATTGTCTGCACCTTTGGTACAGGCGGCACGTCTGGTGGCTTGAGCAGATACTTGTCTGAAAAATATGGAAAAAAGTCGCTGCATGTAGTATTTCCGCTTGGTGATCAAGATGTTGCAGGAATTAGGACGAAGGGGAAGGCGCTGGGCTTGAAGTTCTACGAGCCTGAGCGATATGCTGGACAACATGAAGTAGATTTTGAGCAGGCAAAACGTCTGCTAAAGTTTTTTGTAGATAAAGGTCACGACATAGGCGAAAGCAGTGCTCTTGCACTCTATGCGGTGATACAGATGGCAAACTTTGGCGGTGGAGGAAAGTTTGTTGTAATAGTTGCTGACGGAATACAAAAGTACAAAAAGAATCTGGAAGCGATGGCAAAGAAGCAGAACCGTACTCAGGTCTCCCTACAGGAAGCTGTATCAAACATAGGCGATTATGATAGAGTAATCTGGATTCATACCCAGTATACTCCACGCGAGGAGGGAGTAGAGCTAATTGCAAAATCTCTTGGCGTTGATAAAAGCAAGATCTCTGTGCCAAAGGCAAGAACCGTGGAGCAACTATTAGCAACACAACAAATTCCAGAAGAGTTGAATAAAACTCTGCAAGGGTCTAAAGGCAAGTCGTTGCTTGTTTGCATGGCGGGAAATACTTCGTTGATGGCTGCCAAAGTACTTGCGGGCAAAGGCATTGTAACTGAAAGTTTGACTGGAGGGATATCAGTACTCTCTCAAGGAAAAGGCAAACAAATTTCTGAATTGATCCGAGTAGCTACCGAATAATAGTGCGAAAGGTTGGTCCAGTGTTTCGCAAAGTTGGAGCCATTGAGTATAAAGAATACGTAGCCGCCGACCTTCGAAAGAAGCATGCTATTTGAGATATCTTTTGTATTCTTTGATGTACTTCTTTGCGAGCCATTGCAGAAATATCCTATCTTCTTTTTTTATCTGGGACCTTTCTAGGGCGTTGTAGTAGCTGTTCCTTCCTTCGTATGGAATGTCAAGCAGTGGGTATTTTTTCCTGTTGAGGATAAAGTTCATAATAAGTCTGGTGATCCTTCCGTTGCCGTCACCAAATGGATGTATGGTTACAAACTTCAGATGTGCTAGGGCCGCAAGCTCGACAGGATGTAATCTTTCCTTGTTCTTGTTGTACCATTTGAAAAATTCCGTCAGCATCGGGTAGACTTCGACTGGAGATGGCGGCATGAACTTGCTACCTCCTATTGCGATTTGGTATTTTCTTATTTGGCCAGCAATGTCTGGTTTTGTCACATGAAAGAGCTTCCAGTGCCAGCTCAGAATTAGCTGCAGTGATAGTTCGTTTTTGGATTTCAGAATTTCGTAGAACAGGTCACGGTGGGCCTCTGCCTCTTGCACATCTTTGATTGGTTTGCTTTTTGGTGTGATGCCCCGCTCAAGAAGATCTGCCGTCTCCCGGCGAGTGAGGGTAGAGCCTTCTATCCTCTGAGTATCATAGGTGAATCTTGTAGTGAAATTCTGCAGTTCCTTTTCTCTGACAGACTTTGGCATTTTGTTGCGTTCACCAGAAAACCTCCGCTTGATCCTGTCTATGTCGGAGTACCACTTCTCTCTGTAAATTTCGTCCAGAAAGTTTTTCCTGATCTCCGCTATGTCGGAAGGTATCTTCCTTCCTAGGTAGATCTCTTTTTTCTGCACCCGCTTGCCTTCCCTCATGCTGTGTTCCAGATAGTAGTAGGTCTGTCCCTTTAGCATCTTCTTTCTTATTTTAACCATGAAATTAGTTACCCCTACATATGTATAAAATTATCATTTTTCGTTAAAATGTAGGGGTAACCACTAACATGTATTATAGAATAGGCGAATAAGGATTCAATCGATATTTGAAAGCAACAAAATCCTACCTAAAATGAGTTTGAACAAGCTAATTAAAACAACTTTTTACTGCTTCAAAAGCTCCCAAAACCGTATGCACATCTGCAATTACAGGATCAGTTCCAAATTTTTTTAGCTCCTCTGCAGTGAACGGACCTATTGCAACAACCTTTAGCTTTTGAAGATTTTGTAGTAGTGTTTTTTCATCCGAATCCATCAACATTATTTCAAAAAAAGCATTAACAGAAGATGCGCTTGTAAATATTATTCCGTCAACTTTATTGCTTGAAAAAAGTTCTCTAAATTCATTCCATTGCGATGTGTCTCTAAACGCACACACATCATAAAGATAGATCTCTTTTACTTTCAGCCCTATCTTTTCTAAAAGCTGGGCAAGAAAGGGAGTTGAGGCACCACTTCGTGGAACAATTACCTTTTTTCCCTCTGGATTTAGTCTTGTAAGAACCTCGCCCACGCCAACAGAGGAGTATCTTTGTGGCATGTGTGCCACTCTGATTCCTTCTGCTTCAAGTGCTGCCTTTGTTTTTGGTCCTACCGCAATTATAGTTGTGTTTGCAACTGCAAGCTGGAGCCTTTCATATTTTGAGACCTTTCTTGCAGTATCAAACAAGAGCTTGACTGCCTTTGAGCTCATAAATACAGCAAAGTCTGGATCAAACTCTTTTATTGCATCTAGAAATTCGTCTACAATCTTTTCTCCCTTGCTTACAAGCTCAATTGTTGGAAGAGGAATTGCCTTTGCGTTTGCGCCTGTGATTAACTGTATAAATTCGTCCGAGTCTTCCTTGGAACGAGTAATTGCTATTGTCTTTCCTGAAATCATTTCCTCCAGCCTATTTTTTCTGACAAATCCTCTACCTTGCCTATTATAATTATAGAGGGAGGCTTGATTTGTGCCTGACGCACCTTGCTAGATATGTTGGAAAGGTTTCCTTTCACCATCCTGTGTTTTGGTGTAGTGCCATCTTGTATGACAGCAACTGGAGTTTTTTTGCTCATTCCGCCCAAGATCAATTCCTTGCATATCTTCTCAAGCCTTGAGAGTCCCATCATGACTACTATGGTGTCAACGGATTTTGCAAGTCTTTTCCATTTCACAGACTCTTTTTTCTTTTTAGCATCCTCATGAACTGTCACAAACACAACTGATGATGAATGATCCCTGTGTGTCAGAGGAATACCAGAATATTCCGCAGAGCCAATTCCCGATGTGATGCCAGGGATTAATTCAAACTTTATCTTGTGTTTGTGTAGAAATTCTGCTTCCTCACCACCTCTGCCAAAGATAAAGGGGTCTCCACCCTTGAGTCTGACTATATTTTTTTTGGTCTTTGCAAACTTTAGCATCAAATCATTTGTAGAATCTTGGTGCTTGTAGTCATCACCGACATCACGACCTACGTAAATTTTTTGTGTGCGCTTTGGGATTAAAGACAATATTCCTTTGCCAACCAATCTGTCATAAAGAACAACATCAGCTTTCTTGATTGTCTCTACAGCTTTTAGTGTGATAAGCTTGGGATCGCCAGGTCCTGCTCCGACAAGATAAACTTTGGCTGTCATTTTTTATTCCATTCCTCGACTTTTTCTCTCCAATTTTTTGCAAGCTCGACTATTCCTTTTTGTTTAAGCTCGTCTGCAGCTTGCCTTCCAAGCTCTGCTGCTTGCAATGGGGTTCCTGTCTTTTCCACATTAATTGATTTGCTGCCATCTACAGAATACACCTTGACTGCAAGTACTAGTTTATCATCACTTAGCTGTGCAAGTGCTCCTACAGGGAATCTGCAACCTGAATCCACAAATATCGATAATGATCTTTCAGCCTCTACTGCATATCTTGATGCTGGATCCTCGATTTTTTTTAAAAGCTCTATTAGCTCATAATT
>JBOGRG010000010.1:0-2862 GCA_050749365.1 Nitrosopumilaceae archaeon | reverse complement strand
TTTTTTTCCATGTCGATCCATTGGGGTTGTGCCACATACGTTATACCTTTAAGCCCAGATTCAGTCATTCCAATGACAGCTAGCCCTGATTGATTTAGTGAAATAAATGGAGAACTTTGCTCGGCTTCCAACATAACATCCAGTATATTGTATCCTGCTTTATCTAGAATTATTTGATTGTTTTTTACTTGTAGGTTGAATGGAACTAGAACATTCACATCTAGATATGCTACCTTGTTTGATGTCCATTCTGTAAACCAGATTTTTTTACCATCATCAGACGCTGCAATAAATACTGCAGTGGAAAGTGGTCCTGTCGGAATATCATATTCTGTCATTATGCCTGATTCGATGCTAATTTTTGATATTCTGTTGCCACCGTGTTGTGGAAAGTAAATGTTCCCTGATTTGTCTGATACAATTTGGCTTGGAAGAGTTGTAGGATATATCTTCGATGGAGATGTCCAGTAGGAAACGTAGGATTGTAAATTTGAACTTACGTCAGATGAAATTACCCTACTTGAGCTATGATCTGAAACGAAGATTTTCTGTGTTCCATTGTCATCTACTGTTGCAATACCAAAAGGAGAAAATATGTCTGGTTTTGGAAGTGTAAATGTAGACATGCCACTAGCGATTATAGTTCCAAGCAATCCAGTCTGAACACGCAGTACGTTGTTTGAATACGATTGCGTTACCCAAAGTATGCCTTCCTTATCAAAAGTCAGAAGGGTAGGACCACTTTCTTCACCTGTGAGATATTCAGTAATGCTCTTGGAGTCTACGTCAAGTTTTGCAATTTTGTTCGCAATAATTTCAGTAAACCAGATATTTTTACCATCTGGCGATAAAGTAATTCCCATAGATCCAGCCTTTGGGGTGGGGATCTTGACAAGTTCTATTTTTCCATTTTGTATGTCTAGTTTTCCAATCGAGTTTGTTCTTGCATCAGTAAACCAGATGACATTTCTAGTATTATCAAAGATAAGCTGACCTCCTGCCAAATTTATGATTGGAATGTCAACTATCGTGTCGCCCTGTATATCGTATGATGTGAACTTTCCAGTCTCTGGTTCTAGTTTCATTATTGTACTTGTTTTGTTTGTTGAATGATAAAACCAAGCATTTCCCTGTGAATCTACAATAATTCCTTTTAGTCCTAGTTCCTTCATCGGTATTTGAAATTCTTTTATGAAATTACTTTGCATGTTGTATGTAATCATGTCTTCTAATGTTATTGATTGTGCAAAAGCTTGCAAAGTGACATAGAGAGGTAATGAAACTAGTAAAATAGTAAAAACCAATGCGTTAAAATTATTCTGTAATTTTTTGTGCATCAGATTTCATGCACAAAGTTGTATACTTTAGTTTTTGTCTTTACATTGTAAAGTGATGTTTACTGTCTTATTTCTTAATCCTTACTCGCCAAAGATCCTTATCTTCTTCGACGACTAGAAATTCCCAGCTGCGCTTTTCGCAAACGCTTGGTATTGATTCCAGTGCTGATTCATCGCTGTCGGTTACCACCTCAAGAATATCATTGGCATTAAGAGAGTTAATTGCTCTCACTGCCTCAAAGGATGGATAAGGGCAAGCCATTCCTCTAGTATCGACTGATTTTGCTACAGTGCTTCGCAATAGATCAGTTGAAGATTTGTTTATTATAATCTTGGGTTCCTTTTGCACATAGTACACCTGTTTACTTGTCAATATGTACTATTACATCATATAAAAACCACCATACCACCCTTCTTTGAAGCTGGTAGTGCTGTTTTTAAAAATCCAATAACATCTTCAAACTCAACACCTTGCTCTAAATTATCTTTTGTAACTCCCATTTGTTCAAGCATCTCTTTTGATGGTCCGCATGCTGTAACTTCCACACCTGCTTCGATTGCATCCTTGAGATACTTTGCCAAAGGAGGAGCCCCTGGCATTGTTATCTTAGAGGCACCACCTTTTTTTACGACTTCCAAGCCACCCATTGTACAGTAAAGCTTGCATCTTGTTCCCATTGCTACACTCCCCAATGCAAGTACCAATGCAGAGTAGGCCCTGCCAGGATCATTTGATAAAAGCACGATGTGTACCTCTTGTTGTTCCGACATAGGCGAGGTTCTATTTTCTCACAGATAAATTTTGCATGAAAATCAATTTTTATAATTTGCGTATGGATGTCTTCGAAGTCCAAGAACTAGCATTAATCCCACAAATCCAGCAACAAATGGAAGCAGTGCCAAGGGAAATTCTGGAGTCACAGCAATACCATGCGCATCGCCTCCAAGATTCATCTTTGTTATCACCTCCTTTTGCGCAACGTCTATTATTGCTACACCTGGTTCTATGCCTGAAAGCGCATGAGGATCGCCAGTTACTGCTTCGCCTCGCAATGTCATGAAAAGCAATTTTTCATCTGGAGAAAGGTACAGAAGATCTGGCTTATCTGGAAGATCTGACAATGTTGAAAGTATCGAATAGCTGTCTGCGTCGATAATATCTACGCTATTACTTTGTCTGTTTAGTATCCACACTTCGTCATTGACAACATAAACACCATGTGCATCATTACCCGTAAGACTCGCGCTTGAAATTATTTCATCTGTCGAAGTATCAATCACATAGTATTTGTTAATCGGTGTACCGACGTTTGCAAATAACTTGCTACCATCTTCAGAAAGGAAGAGGCCGCAGCCGTTCTTTCCAAGAGGTCCGATTGTCTTAATTTCTTTTCCACGCTCTACATCGATAATTGACATCAATCCAGTCGACATAGGATCAGATGCAGTCAAGTTGCCCATCGCGGAAATGTAAGCTTTCTTTGAATCATTGGTGAACACAGCACACAACGGCATCATCTCACTA
>JBOGRG010000009.1:0-2309 GCA_050749365.1 Nitrosopumilaceae archaeon | reverse complement strand
GTACGTCTACCGTAAATTCAGACGTAGAAAGAGTTTGCCCACAGGATGGACATTTGTTGTTGTATGGTCTGATCACCTCTTTGACGGATTTTAGCATACGCATGTTTGCTATTTTTGCTCCGCATTTGCCACATACAACATCAACTGACATTGTGATCAGTTTTAGATAAAATTATAAAAGAACTATTTTGAGTTTTTTTTAATCAGTTTAATAAATTTGATTCACAGTTTTTCAATTAACATGCCACGATCATCATAGCCAGCAATTTTTGCTTTTGTACCAAGTGGAAGATCAGATGGAGATTTGATATTTTGCATAAAGCCAGAAATTCGTAAATTGATACCATCTAGTTTTATTACGACCCAAGCATATGGAGTATATTTTTCGTATCCTGCTGGCGGAACGGTAATTATTGTATATGTTACAACAGAACCTTTCCCCTCAAATAAGACGTTCTCAAAGCCTTTATTTCCACAATTTTGGCAGAAATAGGTCGTAACAAGATGCAAATAGCCACATTTTGTGCATTTTCGGGCAAGAATCTTGCCTAATTTGGCATTATTAATGAATTCCTCTTTTGCTGACAAATTTATACACTTTTGAAGATGTGAACTGCGCAGCTTGCACCTGTTGCACCAAAGTTGTGCGTAAGACCTATTTTGGCATCCTTTACTGTTCTTTCCCCGGCCTTGCCTGTGAGCTGATCAAAGACTTCTACCACCTGACCAATCCCTGTTGCACCGATAGGGTGTCCTTTTGATTTCAGCCCGCCAGATGGATTTATCGATATATCGCCATTTAGTTTTGTTAATTCTTGTCTAACTGCTTCAACTGCTCTTCCTTTTTCAAAAAATCCCAAGTCTTCGGTGTCAACTAGTTCAGCAATTGTAAAGCAATCGTGTACTTCAGCAAAATCAATATCTTTTGGTGTGAGTCCTGCCATCTTATATGCAGCTTGAGCTGCAATCTTTGTACTTGGTATTGTTGTAAGATGTTCTCTTCCTTGTAATGCTGCTGGGGAACCACCCCTCCCTGATCCAATAACTTGAATGTAGCTTTTTGTGTGAGCTTTAGCAAATTTTTCATTACATACAATCACTGCACTTGCTCCATCAGAAAAAGGACAACAATCGTATAATTTAAGTGGACTGGCAACAACTGTAGATTTCATTACATCATCAACGGTGATTTTTTTTCTAAGATGCGCTTTTGGATTTAGGAGACCGTTGTCATGATTTTTTACGGCAACAAGTGCAAGATCCTCTTCAGTTGCTTTGAACTCTGCCAAGTAAGCTCGCGCCATTGATGAAAATAATCCTGGAAATGATGCGCCAGCTCCCCCTTCATAGAAAAAGTCTGAACAATAAGAAAAGTATGTAGTGGTCCACTCTGTGCCAGTATGAGTTACTTTTTCAACACCTGTTGCCAACACCGCATCATAAAATCCAGCTGCAACGTTTGCATACGCTTCTCTAAATGAAACAGAGCCACTTCCGCATGCAGATTCTATAGAGAGAGAAGGTGCTTCTGGAATACCTAGATTACTCATTATAACAGGCCCAAGATGAACCTGTTTGTCCGCTATGCCAAAAACATTGGATATGTAGCCTGCCTGAATCTCTTTTGGTTCTATATTTGCATTCTCAATGGCTTCAGCAGACGCTTGAACTGCAATATCAGTAATGCTGTCCTGTAATTTGCCATATTTTGTGCTGCCTGCACCAATAACACAGACTCTTTCCACAAATCTCGCTGACTAGACTCCATATAAAAATTCTTCATTAATGTTCAACTATAAGAGAGTGGTATAATACAAGTGCTACAAAATTTAACTCAGATTCAGATAGCTGCAAAGAAAAAATTTCCAGCTTCAAGAAACTCTATTAAAATTACTGAAAGAAAAATTTCAAAAATGAAAAATGAAATAAAACAATATTATGATAAAAATGGGTATCTTTCTTGGTCTGAGAAAAAAAGAAAATATATCATACTTGGAACAAATTCTCCTGTAAATGGATTAGTTGAATGTCCCCAGTGTCACATGGGAAAGCTAATGGTGATACGTTCTCGTAAAACAAAAAAAAGATTCATTGGCTGTTCAAACTATTACAATGGTTGCAGGGCATCAACCCCATTAATACAAAGAGGCATGCTCTACACTACAAAAATGTCTTGCAAACATTGTGCATGGCCAATAATTTTGTTTAGATATTCTATGAAACAAAAATGGACAAGACAGTGTTCAAATATAAAATGTCAAAGCAGACAAGCTAGATCCTAGAGTCTGTGTAGATATCGGTTCTTCTAT
>JBOGRG010000008.1:0-1232 GCA_050749365.1 Nitrosopumilaceae archaeon | reverse complement strand
ATTTACAAACTAAAGTTAAAGAAGCATTAGTTAGTTTGGCAAAATCTGAAAATCCACTGAAACTTGGTGAATACAAGAAATCTCTAGGCGCATGGGCATACGATCTAGATAGAAAAAATAGAATTTTTGGAACTAATTTGATATAGTAAATTCTCTGAATACAATTTATCAGCAATCTAATAAAAAATTTGATTGGGATTATTTTCCCATGTTTTTGAGCATCTCTTGTCCTGCCTTTGATATTTCCTCAGGAGTCATGTCTTTTTTGTGAGTTGCAATGCACCAGACATGTCCGAAAGGATCCTGAATTGAGCCAAATCTGTCTCCCCAGAAAGCATCCATCAGTGCCATCAGTGGTTTTGCTCCAGCAGAAACAGCTTTGTTAAATGTTACATCGGCATCATTGACGTACAAGAAAATAGATGAACCTGTGCCGCCTATTGATTGTGGAGACTGACAGTTCATCTGTGGCATCTCGTCATTTAGCATTACGATGGAATTTCCAATCATAATTTCTGCATGCATTATCTTTCCGTCCGGACTTGGGAATCTGTACAATTCCTTTGCGTCAAAGGCTTTTTTATAAAACTCGATTGCTTTTGTGGCTTCCCTTACTGTCAAACTAGCGGTAGCAGTGGTAAAGCCGTCAGGAATTGGTTTTGTCATGAGCAAATCTTTCTGATCTTTGTTTTAAATCTTTTTCCAAGTTATTGCTATAAAAATCTAATAATAACAAATTGGGAAGGTGCCAACTACAACAGTTCTGACAGGCTCCTTCGGGCCCGCCATTAACTGTTCTATCGAGTCTTACAGGACTCGTACCAACTGTTAGCCTGAGACCCATCGGACCTGCCTACTATCATGATCTTAAAATAGACTCACTTCCATGCATGATGCCATGGAAATTTCGTTTGGGGAAGTTCAAAAAGAAGCTGATCTTAAACAGCAATTTTATGAAAATTACCTGTAGTATGGTACGGCTACCTTTTCGCCAACCTTGAGATCTTTTTGTATCCTGACTTTTTTTACGGCTTCTTCAAAATGCCTCATTGTTACTTTGGTATTGTCTACCGCTTTTTCTGCCTCTTTCTGATCTATATATTTGCCAAGAAACTCATGTATAACAAGGGATACTGCAGTGTTTGCAATGGATGCAACATCTGCTCCACTTAGGCCGTCTGCAGCATCTGCAACCTTTTCTAGATCCACATAATTTGGATTCTTTCCTAATT
>JBOGRG010000007.1:0-9989 GCA_050749365.1 Nitrosopumilaceae archaeon | reverse complement strand
ATCTTAAGAATCCAAAAATTCTGTCTTGTGAATCATCATAGGACAAAAAGACTTCCTGTCCCCCTGATGATTCATAGTCTTCTCTGTTTAATTTTATATCATCAAGGTTAATTTTATTTTCAGATAGGCCTGCTTCTCTACATCTTATACATTTGCAGGAAAGGTTTTGTTTTTTGAGATTGTTCTTAACTATTTGACGAAGATTTCCAAGCTTTGGTCCGGCAATTATCTGGTCTGATGATATTTCTCTTTGTACTCTCATGATTCTTACCCATCTTGGAATCATTTTTTTAATTTCTGTAAGCACATCAATCATGTCCTCGTCTGAATAAGGAGTATAAGTGCCATCCTTGTATGAGTGGTAAAGTGGCGTATTTTCCAAAACAAGTGTTGGATAGATCTTTAGCATATCTGGCCTAAAGGCAGGATCCTCAAACAGTTTCTCAAAGTCCTCAACGTCTTCTTTTGGAGTCATTGTGGGAAGGCCTGGCATCATGTGAGATACGATCTTGTAGCCTGCATCCTTTGCTAGCTGAAATGATTCAATGACATCGTGCAGGTTATGACCTCTATTTACAATTTCATAGACTCGTTCGTGCAAGCTTTGCACTCCAATCTCTACTCTTGTTATACCATAATCGAGCATCCAGTCTATGTGTTCTTTTTTGCAATAGTCTGGCTTGGTCTCTATGGTAAAGCCAACGTTTCTTATCTTTGCCAGCTCATTGTTTTTCTTGGCTGATTCCAAGTCAGGCGAGTCAAATCCATTTAATGCATCAAAACATGATTTTATGAAATTATATTGATAGTCATGTGGCATAAAAAGAAAAGTTCCACCTACTATGACAAGCTCAAGCTTTGTTCCATCATGTCCATATGCTTGCAGATGCTCAAGCTTGTCAAGTATCTGCTTTTTTGGATCATATTTGTTTTGTATTGCATTTTGAGTAGAAGGCTCCATCCCCGTGTAGCTGTTCGGCGTATTGAACTCAACTCCACCCGGACAGTAAGTGCATCTTCCATGAGGGCAAGCATATGGTTTTGGCATCAAAGCTATTACTGCAACACCAGAAGCTGTCTTAACTGGCTTTCGCAAAAGTGCCTTTTGCAGTCTTACAAAGTCTTGACCGTGAACTTCTGCAAGTATCTCATAGTTTCTTGGTATTCTTTCAAGCGAATATTTTACGCAAGACTTTTTGATCTCACGCTTTACTTCATTTCTTGTTGGAGAGGGAATGGCAAGAAGGTTTTGCGAAATTTCCAAGCAAGCCTGTTCAAATGTTGTTTTTGATTTTTGCACTGCTTTTTAGGACAAAATTGGGTATTAAATTCTAATTATTTTCTATTTTTGATCAAGCAATTTTAAGCGAGTTCACAAAGACTCCCTTTTTTTCTATTATGGCGCCAATTTGTCTGCTTTTTAGGCCATGCTTTTTGAATATGTCATCAATTAGTTCCTCTTCCTCTTCTGGGGCTATTATGCAAAATCCTATGCCCATGTTAAAGGTCTTGTACATCTCTGCTTTTTCAACATCCTCGTTCTCAATCATTTGAAATATTTCTGGCGGCTCTGGCATGTTATCAAGCAAATAGCCGGTTTTTTTGAGGCGTAAAAGCTTTGTAAAAGAGCCTCCTGTTATATGGGCAAGGCCGTGAATATCGCACTCTTCAAGGGCCTCAAGGACAGGTCTTACATAGATCTGGGTAGGCTCCAAAAGTACATCGCCTAGCGTTCCAAGACCTTTGATCTTATCTTTAATGGAATACTTTGAAAGCAATATCTTTCTTGCTAGCGAGTATCCGTTGGAGTGAAGTCCACTGCTGTTTATGCCAATTATTACATCGCCAGAGTTGATCATATCCCCAAGGATCAGCTGATTTTTGGAAAGTATGCCAACAACCATCCCAGCAAGATCAAACGCAAAGTCTTTTCCAGAAATGAGATCAGGCATTATTGCAGTCTCTCCTCCTACTATTGGAACTTGGGCTTTTTTTGCTCCCCTTACCAGTCCTTGAACAATTTTTTTTAAAATTTCCTGATCATTTTTGTTTGCAGCTATATAATCAACAAACGATATGGGCGTCGCACCAGTGCAGATAATGTCATTTACATTCATAGCAATGCAGTCAATGCCGATGGTGTCGTATTTTTTCATCATTTGTACTATGATGACTTTGGTACCAACACCATCAGTATGCGTTGCCAAAAGCTTTCCACCTGGAATCTCTACAATTCCGGCATAATGACCAAACCCCGACTCTATCTGCACTTTTTTTTGCAGCTTGTGTGTTGATGTGATAAGTCTGCCAATTGTTGCTTGACTTTGTTTTATTTTTTTAATGTCAATTCCGGCATCCTTGTAAGTAATTCCCAACGATCCCTGTTTGATGCGTTTAAAATAAAAGAATTTGTATGTACTAAAAATTAAATATAATATATGATATATAACATATACTACATGTATAAACCTGAATCAGATTTTCTTGCCTCTGCATATTTGTCGGAAAGTTCCTTAAAGTCTTGGCCAATCTGTTCTGCTTCCTTTCTAAGTTCTGTTGTGTCTATGCCAGTTTCATATGCGCGATTGACTGCATCTACAAGGGTAGCGGCTGCAAGAGGGTCTGGCCTTTGTGGATTTGCTCTGACAAGAAGTGTAACTCCACGAATCTTTCGTATTAAACATTCATTTAATATTCCGCCAGGAATTCCTGTAACAAAACCTTGTGGGATCATGTTTATTCCCTTGTCAGCCATCACCCTGCAGAGGTCTTCTTCTGCAGCGCAGAATGCTTTTTGATCATGACTTTCTTTGCTTGGCACGCCGTCTAGTACAACTATTTCTTTAGAACCATTTTTTTCTGCCCAGTCAAGAATCGAGGACGAGATCGTATACAGACCTTCCATGCGTAAAATTATCTCACAAATTATTCCACATATTGTTCCACTTTTGTTTGCATAAAAACGAAATGGATGTCGTAGTCTGCCTTGGATAAAGACAGTAGCCGGTGGAAGATACTTTGATCGCATATATCCAATCTCTTTCATCTTTAATTTTTCAATTATGTATCCAACTGCTATCGATCCAGCAAGACCAGCACCTACAAACCCAGCAAAGATTATTGGATTGTCCAGCTTTATTTCTGCAAGCTCGTGTACTTCTGCTTCTGGAAAACCGTTATGATGCACCCATTTGGTCAGCTGCTTCTATCTAATTACTTTTCTGCATAAAAAGATCAAGCATGGTTCGACCCTTGTCTGTTATGGAGTATATCATGTTTGATCCTGCCGCGATCTTTGTGACAAAATTATAATTTACACAAAGATGCAAGTAATTTAAAAACGACTTTTTCATTCTTATGTTTGATTTTATGTATAGATCAGAAAAGGTCATGGAATTGCACTTTAGCTGATACAGCAGTTTTAGAAGGGAAATGGTGCTAAAATCACGCGTCCTTGCCTTCACGGCATCTAGTATCTGCTCATCTCTTGCTATGATAAAGTCAGAAAACTGGTCTGCTACCTCTACAGGGATGTATGTCATTCTAGTTCGCATATTACCGTAATGGTACGGTAACTTACTTTATTAGTCTTGCTTAAAATTTTTTTGAGCTACTTGGAAGCTTTTTTTCAACAAATACAATTTGTTTTTATGCAAGGCAGACAATTGCTTTTGTATGGACAGCGCATTCGTACTGATGAATGCTGACCTTGGTAAAGAAAACAAGCTTGTAAAAGATCTGCGAGAGATCTCAAATGTCAAAGAAGTTTATCCTGTATATGGGGTGTATGATGTGCTCATGGAAATAGAGGCAGATTCCATGGAAACCTTGCGCGAGATCATAACTGCCAAAGTGCGAAAGCTAGATGGCATCAAGTCCACTTTGACTATGATAATTGTAAAAGGCCAGTGATCATTAACAAAATAATGGCTTATAATAACCTGCCAAAGTAGGGAAGAAATTGGCAGAAAGTTTACTCTTGATGCTAGGGTGGCTTGGCGAGCTTGTTTTTGCAAGCTGGCTTTTGTCATATGGAGCAGAACACTTGGCGGAAAGATGGGGAGCAAGGTTTGTTGGTCGTACACTTCTTAGTATCGCAACAACGCTTCCAGAAATTGCAATTGTGGCATATGCTGCACGAGGTGGATTTTACGACACAGCAATAAGCGCTGCACTTGGCAGTAATCTTTTGATGATGACACTTGGCCTTTCGTTAATGCTAATTATTGCAACAACTAGACTCTCAAAGGCACCAGAGAAACTCATTGATGTAAAACAGTTCAAACTTGACACGATTCTTTTAGTGATAACAGCAATTGCTGGAGCTGTCATGTTTATTGACGGCTATGATTTTTTTGACGGAATAATCTTTACAGGATTCTTTGTAGCGTACTTGTATTTTGCCTTCCGTGAAATAAAACATGAAAAAGAGATAGCTGTTCTTGGAAACGAGGTACATGATACGAAGGTCAAAATGTCAAAAAGGCACTTTATCAAATCCATGCTGGTTTTTGTGGCTGGTACTGTAGGCATTTTCATAGGTGCAGAGCCTTTTGTTCACTCTCTTACTGACCTGTCCATAGAAAGCGGGGTGTCTGTAGTAGTGCTTGCGATCATAATTGCCCCAATTGCTGGCGAGATGCCAGAAAAAATATCTATGATGATTTTAGCCCGCAAGGGAGCAAAAGGAGCGTCTATCGCGGTAGCAAATGTGTTAGGCTCAAAAATACTAAACAACACACTGCTTCTTTCTGTTGCAGTCTTTGGTGCTATGCTATACCGAGGATTTGGCGAAAGAATACCAAACACTCCACTTTTAGAATATCAAATGATCCTAGTTACTGTGATCACGATAATTGCACTGATTCCAATATTTAGAAACAAGCTTGGTCTACACAGTGGAATCATGCTTTTAGTCTTGTATGCAATTGGTATAGGACTGCAATTTGTCTTACCGTCTTTTTAAATCGAGATTGCTTTAATCCCTTCAACTTTGATGGAAGGAGTTATTGATGGAAGTGAGCCCCATTGCAATACGTTTTTCACATCATTTCCAACTGCTGAAATGTTTTGTAACATGACAGGAAGGTTGTGAACTATTCTAACAGACTTGGCAGGTTTTTTAATCATGCCATTTTCTATTATTCTGATACCACTTCGTGCAGTACAGGAAAAATCTCCACGCTCAGGATTGACTGGATATGTATACCAGAGCCTTCCAACAACAAGTCCTTTTTTTGTTTCTTTGATCATCTCATCTTTTGACACACCATCTCCTTTTATCATCAGATTGTGTGGTGACGGAAAGGGAATTGGTTGTGCAGATCTTCCCATAGGAGAACCAGGTCTACTTGCATTACCTGAGGACTCCTTGCCCTCTTTGAAGGCATAAAACGAGTCTGAGAAGACATTTGAAAACATACCTGATTCTATGAGAGGTCGTGGCATGGTAGGCACACCTTCATCATCAAATGGCTTGCTGCCAATTCCTTCAGGACTATGAGGATCGTCAATTAAACTAAAATTTTCTGAAGCAATTTTTTTGCCAAGCTTGCCTTCAAAACAGCTTCGTTTTTCTGAATATACTTTTAGATTAAAGTTTGAAGAAAACACAAAAGCAAGCATTTCTCCAATTGCATAAGGCTCAAATATCATGCTGTAAGTGTCTGCTTTGCATTGTTCAGGGTTTATGGAATTTATGCACATTTCCGCTGCCTCTCTTCCTACCTTTTCTGGAGAAAATCCGCTCATTGTTCTTGAAGAAGCTGCACCTATTCCACTTACTGGCGAAGTACCAAGATTTGAATCGGCATTTATGGTGCCAGCTATGTAGGTGGCCTTGTCTGAGCAGCTTAGGCCATTGCTGTTTTCTATTTCAATTTTTTCAAAAACAATGTTAAGTGATCCTGAAATTGTAGTAACTTTTTCATGCATTGCCGAGTTTATCATGGTCTGGGCAATGTCCGAAGCTTGTACTCCAGAAATGTCAGCGATCTTTTGATCATAACACTTGTCTATTGTTGTAAATTTAGTATTTGATGGTAATGACTTCCAGTAGTTTTTTGGTTTAACAAGCGATATTGATTTTAGTGCAACCTCAACCACATCAACATCATCAAGGTTGGTGGTTTTAGCAGAACCAATTCTTTTTTGGTGTATTATTCTTACGGCAAGTTCTCGCTCTTGGTTTTGTTTTATTTCAGCTATCTCAGAATCTGTTATCCTTGCTGTGATTACCTTTCTTTGTGCAAAAAATGCCTCACACTCGTCCAAGTGTAAACTTTTAGCCTTGGAAAGCACTGCTTCACAAGCTGACAACTAGTTTCGCCTATGGTTTTTGTATTTGTACTTATCCAGCTTGATTAGTTCATGATAAGAGCCAAACTGTGATGTATCATGTACCTTGTCCAACTCGTCTTCTTTTTCTTCTGATTCATACGTTTGTAGTATATTGTATGAAGTAGATCTCTGAGCCGGAATTCTTCCAAGCTGTCTTATGAAACGTCTTATGTCCTTTGGTCGTAAAAGCTGGCCATTTTTCGCACCAGCTGCAGTAGATATGCTTTCATTAATTAGGGTCCCGCCAAAGTCGTTTGCACCCCACAAAAGCAAGAGCTGTGACATGTTTCCACCTTCCTTTACCCACGATGTTTGAATATTGTTTATGAAATTGTTTAGCATGATTCTTGCAACTGCATGCATCAAAAGAACATCGTTTCCATCGGCACCATTTCTTATTCCGTTATGTAGATTGTGTTTGTACATTGGTGCCTCAGTGTGTATGAAGTTTAGCGGAACAAACTCTGTAAAGCCACCAGTCTCTTTTTGGATTTCACGTATTAGAGCAATGTGCCTTGCTCTATCCTCTGGAGTTTCTAAATGTCCAAACATTATGGTAGATGTTGAAGGAATTCCAAGTCTATGAGCAGTCTTGATTACATCGATCCAGTTTTTGACACTTATTCTTCCCGGAGAAATTTTGTCTCTAAGTTTTTGATCTAAAATTTCTGCAGCAGTTCCAGGTAGAGAATTAACTCCAGCTTCTTTTAATCTGACAAGATATTCTTTTACTGACAGGTTAGACCGTGTTGCTCCATAAAGCACTTCTTCTGGAGAAAAACCATGAATGTGAATATCTGGAATTTCTTTTTTTATGGCCTTGCAGATGTTCTCATAAGTACTGGCATCCATGTCTGGAGGAAGGCCAGCTTGTACACATACTTCGGTTGCACCAAGAGTCCTTGCTTCCTTTGCACGCCTAACTATCTCCTCTATTGGTAAAAAATAACCTTCATCTTCACGAAAATCTCTGCTGAATGCACAAAAGCCACATTGCTTGATGCAGACGTTTGTAAAGTTGATGTTTCTGTTTATTACATAGGTCACTTTATCACCTACTCTTCTTTTTCTTAGCTCATCAGCAACCATGCCAATAAGATGAAAGTCTGCTCCCTTGGCATAAAACAGTCTTGTGGCTTCTTCGACAGAAATTTCTTTTTCAGAAAGTGCTCTTTCTAGAGTTGCAGCTACTAGAGGATCAGATTGCCTTAAAAGAAAATCAAACGAAGATGTTTGCACTGTCATTTCAAATACTCCATTTTTACAAGGCCACTAGAGTCTGAAATTTCTGCTATCTTCTCTTTAAGATCTGGATGCACAAGTGAAATAAACTCAGGATACACTGGAAGTCTTGCTCTAAGCTTAAACCCACCTACGGCAGAATTTTTTTCTACTGAATCTATGGGAGGCCAAGAAAATTCTGGGTTGACATAGTCTGGAGTTATGGGGGATATCCCTCCCCAATCGTTAATGCCTACGGAAAGAAAGCTTGCATATGATTTTGGTGAAAGATTTGGCGGAATCTGGATGTTCATCTCAGGCATTATTAATCTTGCAAGTGCAACAAGCTTTTTGAAATAGGCTTCTTCTGCAGATGGAAAATTCCTCATCCGCGTGTCTTGTTTTGGATGAAAGTTTTGCAGAATAATTTCCTGTATGTGTCCGAATTTTTTATGGATCTCTTTTATTGCGTATAATGAATCAATTATTTCATACACGGTTTCACCAATTCCAATAAGAATTCCTGTAGTCATTGGAATTCCAAGCTCGCCTGCATCTTCTAGGACACGAAGCCTTGCTTTTGGATTCTTGCTTGGGGCAAACTCATGAGGCATGTCTTTTTCGGAAAGGCGTTCACTAGAGTTCTCAAGCATAAGACCAAGGCTCACGTTAGTTTTTTTGAGTTCATTCATCTCAGACTTTGTCAGATTGCCTGCATTTGTGTGGGGGAAAAGTCCTGCATCCAGGGCAATTTCTGAAGCATACGCCAAATATTCTGCAGTACTGCCAAAGCCATTTTCTCCAAGCCATGCTCTAGCTTCCTGATATTTTTGCTCTGGTCTTTCGCCTGTAACAAATAATGCTTCGGTGCATCTATGGATTTTTCCAAGTTTTGCAAGATAGTAGACATCCTTCTTTGACATCATCAAAAGCTTTGACTGACCGGGTTCTGATTTGTATGTGCAATATGAGCATGTGTCTCTGCATAGATTTATCAAGTTGAAAAAGACTTTTCTAGAATAGGTTACCGTTTTTCCTTTGTGCTTATTTCTTAAAATCTTTGCAATACTGTAAATCTCTGACGGATCGTTTTGTGATTCTTGATAAATTTGATAGGAATCCTCTTTTGATAATTCTTTACCGTCTAGACTTTTGTTTAATGCCTCACAATTTGAGACTAGTTTACTCATATCACCTGACATACCTCTAGCAGCAGTATTTATGCTTGTACTACTGCTGAGTTAGGTTTGGTCTTTCTTCAAGAATTAATTCAAAGTTTGTAACACGACCTTCCCTAAGTACCTCTAGAATAACCTTATCGCCAACTTTCTTTTCACGTTGTAAGTGAATTAGAATGTCGTCAATTTTTCTTACTTCCTTATGATCTATTGACAAAATTATGTCGCCACCAATCTGGTATTTTATTCCGTCAATCTCCTTTGTCTCAGTTGCACCATGTAGTCCAGCCTTTTCTGCAGGACTGTCTTTTGCTACAGTTACGATCAGGAATCCCTTTGTTCCCTCCAATCCAAGAATGTTGGCAAGATCAGGATCAATATCTACACCAGATATTCCAAGGTAGGGGTGTTTGTATTGACCCTCTTTTATTAGAGCAGGAACAATCTTGGATATGGTTTTAGATGGAACTGCAAATCCGATGCCTGCAAACTCGCCAGTTCCAGACTGGATTGCAGTATTGATTCCTACTACTTGGCCCTTCATATTTAGCAAAGGACCGCCAGAGTTGCCTGGATTTATTGCAGCATCGGTTTGGATAACATCAGGTATTGAAAATGCTAAAGTTCCAGGAGTTGACAAAAGCCTTCCAAGCTGACTTACTATGCCTGAGGTCATCGAACCAGAAAGTCCAAAAGGATTTCCAATTGCTGCAACTTGGTCACCAACACGTAGTGATGAAGAATCACCCAATGGCAGTGGGTGAAGTAGTGCAGGATCGACATTAACTTTGATGACAGCAAGATCAGTAAAAGGATCTGCACCAACGACTTCGGCATTGTATGATGTTCCATCAAGAAAAGTCACTATGATCTTTTGAGCATCATCAACCACATGTTCATTTGTTATGATATGCCCATTTACATCATAGACAAATCCAGAACCAAGACTACGCCCTGTGGGCGTTTCCACTGTTTTACGCACTGAGACTTTGACTACACCATCATCTGATTTGTCAAAAAGATCAGCAAGAGAGATCTCACCAAATTTAGTCGAAATTGGTGTTGGCTCACCTACTGTTTCCAGCTCGTGTCCATTTTGAACAATTAACTCACTTGGGGTCTTTTCAGCCTGTGGTGCGAGATAAAAAGCAAACACTAGTAATACTGCAATCCCGCCAAATATTCCACCAAAGAGAGCACTCGTCTTATCCAAGAATCTAAAAATATTGTGAGTTTATCTATAATCGTTAC
>JBOGRG010000006.1:0-1082 GCA_050749365.1 Nitrosopumilaceae archaeon | reverse complement strand
GTTATCAGGCGGTCTGGACAGCAGGCTAGCCGTGAAAATGATGCAAAAACAAGGCTTTGAGGTAGAGGCTGTAGCGATCAAGACGCCATTTTGCGATTTTGACTGTGGAAGAGGATGTGGATTTGAGATCAGAGAAACAGCCGATCAGCTAGGAATCAAGCTAAAGACAGTTTATCTTGGTGATGAATACATCGAGATGCTAAAGCATCCAAAGCACGGATTTGGATCTGGAATGAATCCATGCATTGACTGCAGAGCAATGATGTTTGAAGCTGGAAAAAAACACATGGAAGAGATCGGTGCTGAGTTTATAATTTCAGGTGAAGTGCTAGGACAAAGACCGATGAGCCAGCATGCACCAGCTCTTAAAACAATTGAAAAAGAATCCGGTCTTGAAGGAAAGATAGTAAGACCACTTTCTGCAGCTTTGCTGCCACCAACAGAACCTGAGTTAAAAGGTTTGATCAAAAGAGAGGATCTTGGAAAGATTCGAGGTAGATCAAGAAAAGATCAGCTAAAGATGGCACAAGAGTTTGGAATTGAGAATCCGCCAAATGCAGGTGGCGGTTGCTTACTTACAGATCCAGCATTTGCTATCAGAGCAAAAGATCTCTTCAAACATACTGAAACTCCAACAACAAACGATATCGATCTTTTAAAGATTGGAAGACATTTCCGATTTGATGCAAAAACAAAATTAATTGTTGGAAGAAATCAAGACGAAAACGAAGTCATAAAATCATTAGCATTAGATAGAGATGTCTTGCTTGAAGCAAAAGACCATGTGGGACCTGTTACACTGCTCCGAGGAGAAAATGCACAAGCTCATCTAGAAATTAGTGCAGCTATCACACTACGATACTCTGATGCACCAAAGGATGTTTCCAGTATTGTAACAGTCCAGAAAGATGGCAAAAAATCTGAACTTTCAGTAAAGCCAGCTGTAGAGCCAGCCTATCTGCAATACAGAATTTAGCCGTGCAAGCTAGTCTGTAAAATGCTATTGACTAGTAAGACTTTTTGAGGGAGTGCCTCGCATTACCAGTGGATGCAGACCCAGAAGGCACCTACATACCTGAAGG
>JBOGRG010000005.1:0-1529 GCA_050749365.1 Nitrosopumilaceae archaeon | reverse complement strand
TCCCGCAATATCATTTACCACAATTTCAAAAGATTTTATTTGATCATCAGTTATAGGACGGTCATTTTTTTCTAATGGAAAAACCAGAGTACCTTTAACATGATGCCCCATGTGTCCAGTTTCTTGGATATTCCAGCTAAGAGGATTTGTTTGTGTTCCGCCATATCCTACAATGTATGATAACTTTGTCAGGTCATATTCTGCCAAAGACGGCGCATCCATATTATTGGTTTCCATCATAACAGTAAACACGAGGCCTTCTTCAGAGGTTCCCTCATAGGTTAGTGTTATACTGGTATCACCTTCACTGTTTATTTTTGAATTCATCATTAGAGTTGGCTGTGATACACCTGTAGTTTGTGTTTCACTAACGCCATCAATCATGTCTTGTTTGGCAAGTACATCGTTAGTACCTGATACAAGAGATACTATGGAGGCTACACCAAATGCCAAGAAGACAAGTAGTTTTTTATCAACAAGAATGTGTTTTTTCATAATTACATTATTTGTAACTATGCAGGAAGATTTGTGTTTAATGTGTAACAAGATACTCAAAGTGATTGAAGACAGTCCAATTGAGGAGAATATGATTATGAGGTGAGGATCAAGTAGGAAACCTAGAGGCATACCAGCAGCAGACACGCCGAAGACAGCTAAAAGTGCAACAATACCTTGACATGTGTAATGACATACATTATGTACAGCACCAAATGTGCCAAGACCACCTGATGAACTACCAATAGTACCTAAAACTTTTGATTTTATGTTTTCAGAATTAATGATTTGATTTTCACTCATATTACCAACGCTTTTTTTATCTATTCTGCTATTATTCCAATATCTAGGTGATTATTCATCATAGAATGCATTGATTTGCCAGCTGGAATAACATGAGTGTGTAGAGTGTAGATTCCTTCATTATCAAGAGTAAATCTTACAACATATTTTCCTGATCCGATGTTTTCTGCTTTAAACATACCAGCCATCATATCCATTGTACTCATAGACGAACCTCTCTCTATTCCAATTATTACATCTGCGTCTGACATTGGTTTCTCACTTTCTTTATCCAACACTAACAATGCAATTTCTGCTTCTTTTCCAACAGACACTTTTTGGCTTGACGTTATCTTAACTATGACATCTTGTGGAACTTGGTTCATCATGCTAGACATCATTTGCTGTCTAGTAGTTGGATCTTGCATCATTGATCCCATCCACTGATTCATTATCTGCGGGTTTTTTGCTATCATTTGATTAAACATCTGAGGATTTTGCATCGTCATAGCAGGACCGTATGTGTTTGCAAAAATAGCATACGCTCCGCCTATCCCAGCTAGAAAGACACCTACCAATATTCCAACTAGTATGCTGGTATTAACCATGTTAGCAGCATCCGCCACCACGCTCAGGCCTATTTCTTCTTTCTTCCGCCATTCTTTTTTCTTCTTCCGCTACTCTGTCTGTGTATTGTTTTGCATGTTCATCAGAACAAAGAAATTTTCCAAATCTTTTGATAGCTGTTTCTT
>JBOGRG010000004.1:0-23093 GCA_050749365.1 Nitrosopumilaceae archaeon | reverse complement strand
GCAGCTAAAGAACAAACAACGGCTTATCGTAATGCTATTTTAGTAAAAACACTCTCGGCCTTTGAAGAAGTCCAAGATGATATCGCTAAAACAAAGACAGAAGTAGAAATCGATCAAACAAAACAGCTAGCACAAACAGTAGAAAACGTCAATAAATTTACAAATGAGGCTAAAGTGAAAACAGCATCTTTCGAGAAAGAAGTTTTAGAAAAGGCCGAAGCAGAAAAACAAAAAGTATTGGAAACAAAAGCGAAAGAAAAAATGGAAATAGAAGCGGCTAAAGAAAAATCAAAAATAGATGCACGATTGGTCCTTGAAAAAACAAGAGAGGCGCAAAAAGTAGCTAAAGAAAATACAAAGGCTGATGAAAAAGCAGCCCTAGAAAAAGCAAAAGCAGCCCTAGAAAAAATAAAGGCTGATCAAGAAAAAACAAAAGCAGAGAAAAAAGTTTCTATTGAAAAAGCTAGAGAATCTGCATTGGCAGCTAAAAAGGCAATGGAAGGAGCAAGTAAAAAACTAGCTCTGACTAAACAGCAAATCTAATTCAGTGCAACTCGTCGCGTATATTTTATGAGAATTTAACCATAAAATTTCTTTTATTATGGCTTACTTTTTTTTACGTGTTTCTTCTTTTTCTTATTTTTCAATTGCCATAAGAATATTAAAAATCCTATAACTGATGCTACAATTGTCCCAACGCCAACAACGGGTGCAATGAAGAAATCCCCAACCCAAATTCCATCTGCACCACCTATCTCAAGTATCCCTCTATGTCTTGTAAATACATTCAGAGAATCTTCTAGTTTGTATTCTTTTCCTGATTTGTCAAAGTAAGAAGTAGATATACTAACAGTCATCTCAGTTGGGATTGCAAGATCTTTTGGTGTTTGTAGTACAAATTCAAAATTTTCTGTTTCACCAGCATCGAGGCTTGTTAATGAATAAAATTTTTTACCACTAAGTTCTATTTGTGCTGAATCTACAGCGATCTGAATATCTTGTGCATCATAGCCTTGATTTTTAATACTGCCCTTGATTGAGAATTGCTCCCCTGCAAAAACGGAATCTGGAGCATCGGCATCAAGTAAAAGAATGGGTTTTGATTGTACATTAAGCTCAAATGCCTTTGTAAGAGTTTTTTTGACTGGCTTTTCATCAAAAAAACCTTTGATAAAATACTCTACTGTGATATTTGTCAGAAAAATGCTATCTGGTACTTCCTGCTTTACTTTTACGTTAAAGTTGTTTCCAAGGGTAGAGTCTCTTGGTAGATTTTCTATCTGAAAATGATCGTCTAAGATATCAATTTCCGGAGAGGACACAGTGACGGTAATATTCGAGATCTGATCTGCCTTTGTTTTTACGGTAGAAGAAAGAACAAACTCTTCTCCCTGTGTGACTACGTCAGGATAATTCAAGGTGACGTCTATATTCACATCTGATAAACTGCCTTGCACCGCGTAAGCGGGGATCGCAACAAATATTGTAAAAACCAGAATTAAATAATTCACAGGTTTGGATTCAAATCCCAACTTATGCCGCCTGAATTACTTTTTGGAATTGTACATTTCTTTGAAATACGGCAGTACAGTAGAACCAAACTTGTCAATTGATCCAAAGTATCCAGAGCCCCAGAATCTAATAATAAAGTGGTTTACCTCAGCTTTTAGGAATCTCTCAAATACAGGAATAATGTCATCTGGCGTCCCAATACCAATTGAAGAGCGAGCTACTTTATCAGGAATTGTCTGTGCAGCCTCACGCATCTTTACTATCCATTCTTGATTTGACATCGAATATTCAGTAAAGTATTTTTTGAAATCAAACCCTTCGACATCTTTTATGTTGTGAACCTTCAAAACTTCTGGCTTGAATAGACTAACCTTGACTGCATTTTTCATCTTTGCCCACGCCTCCTCAGCATCATCAGCAAAGTACACGTCAATATCAACCGCAAATTGAAAATCATTGTTTTCTCTTCCATACTTTTTCATTGCATCTTTTATCATCTTGGCATGTGTTTCGTAAAGCTCAGGTGTATAGCCAATAGGAATCCAGCCATCACCATATTTGCCACATAAGTCAAGTGTCCTTGGTGCACCTGCTGCCATGTAAATTGGTGGATGAGGTTGTCTGATACTTTTTGCCTGCAGACAGGCTTCTTCCAGTTGATAAAATTCTCCGTTAAAGCTAACTCTGTGTTGAGGTGATGATTCAAAAAGCAATTTTATGACTTGGAGTTGCTCAGCCAATCTTCCAACAGGCTTCTCCCATTGAATTTTAAATTCTTTGATGTTTTGTGCTTCGCCTGCACCGATTCCTAGGGTTCCTCTTCCATGTGATACTCTATCTAAGGTTATTGCAGCCAAAGCTATGTTTGATGGATGTCTTCTTACAGCATCAGTAACACAGGTTCCAAGCTCTACATTATTTGTAATAGAAGCAATTGCAGAAAGCATTACCCATGGGTCATTTACAATTGCATGGTTCCACTGTGGTACATTTGTATGATCCATATACCAAATAGAGTTGTAGCCTGTTTTGTCTGCAAGAACACAAGCAGTAAGAATCTGATCCTCAGTTAATCCCAATCTGGCAACGTTGAGGCCCTGTTGAATTCCAAACTTGATCATTTTCTCCCAATAATCCTATAGCATCATGTTGGTTTGTACGTGGTATTTAAGTCTAGTAAATTGTTCGAAAAACGTAACTGCTCCCTTAAGAAAAATTATAAAAAAATTGTTGATGCTTATAGCTTACCGTTTGTGATGTCTTGAAGTAATTGTATTACATCTTCTTTTGTGATTGGAATTGGATTTGGGTCAAGATGTCCTCTGTCTGTCATTACGACATCGGCAGCTTGATCTAGTGGCGTTTTCAAAGAAAGACGGTCAAATTTTAATTTCTCAACTACCTCCTTGAATTGTTCGTAAAATATTGATTTATTGAATCTGTGCGCAACTGTAGTACAGGAGGAAAGCGAGTATCCATGAGGAACGCCTTCGTTTGAAAATACATACGAAAGAGCATGTCCCAAAGTAGTTGACGCGTTTCCAAACCCAATGCCTGAAAGCATTGAGCCATACGGATAATTTTCTGGTTTGTCGTTCATGATGGCATCATATAAAACGTCAAATGCTGCTTTACACATTGTTCTGGTAAGCTCGTTGCCCTTTTTACTGTCATAGCCTTCAGTTGCCTGCGCACACGCATCGCAAACTGAATTTTTTATAATTGCTTCAGGAGTGCCTTCTAAAAAGTACGAATCTACTATTGCCATGTCTGCAAGGAATTTTTCATCCTGCAAGAGCTTCTTTTTTCCATCAAACTTTAACACACAATATGTAGTCATCTCACTGCCAGTTCCGAATGTTGTCGGAATGAGAATCTTTGGTATTTTTAATTCAGATGCTGCATATTTTGCTACGTCTTGGGAACTACCGCCGCCAAGACCAATTATTGCTGATAGATTCTTTGATTTGTACTCGGAAATTACTTTGTGTACTGTTTCAATTGATGGTTCTGGCTCTACCTTGTCAAAGAGTAGATAGTCTTTGATCCCCATCTTGGCAAGCCATTTTGATGAAACTTCAGGAGGTGCTGTTGTTACAACAAGAGCATTTTTTGGATATTCAGTCTCAGTAAGTGCATTTTTTCCGAATTTTATTATCTTTGGTATTCGTATAGTGTTCATGTCAAAAGTAGATTTGTGATTATTATTATACCTTACAAAATAAAACTAACCAAGAATATTTGGCTAGTGCCTGCATATGATTATTAAAAATTTTAGAAACATTGCGTTAAGTGCCGACAAAAAAATTGTACTAAATGTATTAGAAGCAGGTCTTTTGGCAGCAATGCCTGAAGCTACATTGAAGAAAATTATAAGAAAAAAGATGCTTATTGTAGATAAAAATCACATTCATTTATCAAAATACAAGAGGATTTTTGTTATAGGATTTGGTAAGGCATCCGACTATATGTTGACAACTGTTAATTTACTTACAGATATAGATGGAGGAATTATCGTCATACCAGAAGGTACAAACTCAATATTAAAAAATAAAAAATTTGAAATCATTCACGCTGGTCATCCTGTTCCAAATAAGAAAAGCGTGCAAGCCGGAAAAAAAATTTTGGAATTTATTAAAACAAGAAAAAAAACTGATCTTATAATTTTTCTAATCTCAGGAGGAGGTTCTTCGCTTGTCTCACTACCAGATGAAATAACCCTAAATGACAAACAAATCATGACAAATCTTTTACTTAAATCTGGTGCCAACATACACGAAATTAACTGCGTTAGAAAGCATCTTTCCAAAATAAAGGGTGGTAGAATGTCAGAATATCTTGTTTGTAATGCAGTATCGTTAGTAATGTCAGATGTTGTAGGCGACGATCTTTCTGTCATTGCGTCAGGTCCAACATACTTTGATAATACTACTTATCGTGATGCAGAAAAAATACTACAAAAGTATAATTTACAAAAATTTGCACCAAAGAGTGTACTGCAAAGAATTAGACTTGGTGTACTCAGAAAAATCCCAGACACCCCAAAACGCCAAAAAATAAAAAACTACATTATTGCCACAAATAAGGACTGTCTAACTGCAATGGCAGAAAAAGCTAGAGGCTTCGGCTTATCCGTAAAAGATGTTTATCCAATAACTGGTGAAGCTAAGAGTGCTGCTAAAAAATTATTAAAAATAATTCCAAAAAAGACCAATTCCTGTCTTATTTTTGGAGGGGAAACGACGGTACGAGTAGTTGGTAACGGTAGAGGTGGTAGAAACCAAGAACTAGTACTTTACTGTCTAACTGAACTTCAAAATATGCGCAAAAAAATCACTATTGCATCAATAGACACTGATGGCAAGGACGGAAATACCAATGCGGCAGGTGCAATTATGAACAATTCGAAATTTGAGTCAAAAAACATTAATAGATTTTTACACAACAACGATTCATATCATTTCTTTAAAAAATATCATGGTTTGATCATTACTGGACCAACACATACTAATCTTATGGACATTGGTGTAATGCTAATCAGTTAGTAACTTGGTTGCAATATTTTGCTCTAGTACAATTAGCTCATATCTAACATCAAGTCTTCTTTGATTGATTAGCTGCTTGATAAAACCAGTTCTTGTTTCTACAAATGGATCTGAGTTTACTCCTTTCCCAGTTAAATGATCAAACATAGCCTTAGAATCAAGCATAACCTTGACCATATCTTCGTTTTTAATGATAAATCTACCAATGCCCCAAAAGATGCCTGCATGAAGTGCAATGTATTTTGATTGTTCATTTGAAACTTTGTCAAGATAGATCTCTGGCTGTTCTCTAGACTGCTCTACTTTAGAGTCTGCATTTTGGATTACCCATGAAATTCGTTTTTGGTTTCCATCACTAAAATAGACATGCTTCATATGTCAACCAAAAAGGAGTCGATTGTCTATATATTTTGAATACGTGACTGAATAACCAAAATTGAAATCTGGCAGTAATGCTTGAGCCTCACTCTTTCTTTACTAATATGATAGACGAACTAGTAGAGTTTTCTGAATATGATCCAGAGCTTGCAGACGGTCTTAAATGGATAGATAATGAGGCACAAAAGCGCGGAATAACATTCTACGAGATGGTATTTCTAGTACTTCACAAATACGATGTTGACGTAAAAGCAAAAGAATGGCTTGAGACCAGAAACTAGTCTTTCTGTCTTTTATCAAGTGGTATGTATTCGCATCCCGAAGGGCCACAGTACTTCCCTACATAAACTGCCTTTGGTCTGTAAAGCATTGGTTTTGGCGCCGCCTCTGCAAATTTTTCTTCTATAATATGAGCTGTCCAACCTGCAACTCTAGAAATTGCAAAAATTGGCGTGTTCAGATCAGGTGGAATTTTCAGCATGTGATAAGTAGAGGCACTGTAAAGATCCACATTTGGGAAAATATCTGACCCTTTTACTTTTTTCATCTCTTCTGCTGTTACATCTTCTACCTTTTTAGTAATCTTAAACCACGAATCTCCAGTTTTTTCAGATAACCGTTTTGCCAATTCCCTTAACACTTCAGCTCGTGGATCAAAAGTCTTGTAGACTGCATGTCCCATGCCCATTATTTTTTTGCCATGAGAAAGTCTCTCTTTAATCCAAGCTTCTACCCTGTCTTCTGTTTTGATATCTAAAAGCATCTTCATTACCTGAAAGTTTGCTCCCCCATGCAGTTCGCCACTTAATGCTCCTATGGCAGCGCTTACTGCAGCATACATATGAGCTCTGGTTGAGGCAACCTCTCTTGCTGCAAAAGTGGAGGCATTAAAACTGTGTTCTGCATGCAAAATCAGGCAAATGTCAAAAATTCTTGCAAATTCCTTATCTGGTTCTTTTCCTGTTAACATGTAAAGAAAGTTACCTGAATGATTTAGACTCCTTGAGGGTTTTACTACCTCCTTGCCGTTACGAATTCTATCCCAATATGCCACAATTGTAGGCATCTTGGCAATAAGATGTATTGCTCTGCGATCGTTTGCTTCTCTATCATCAGACTTTTCCTTGTCGTATATTGCAAGCTCCGCAACACATGACTGTAGTATGTCCATCGGATTTGCGGTCTTGGGCAGATTTTGGAGGTTTTTTTCCATCTCTTTTGGGATCTCACGTGCCGCAACAAGGCGTTCATAGAAATCAGAGAGAGTGGGTTGTGATGGAAGATCATCATTTAAGAGCATACAGGCAGTTTCCTCAAAAGTTGACTTTTTAACAAGATCTAAAATGTCATATCCACGATAGATCAGCTTACCGTTTATTCCATCAATTGCAGAAATCTTTGTATCGGCAACTTCTATATTACGAAGCCCAATGTTTTTTGTTTCCACTATACCATAACTTCAAAAAATGCATATTAAAATTATACGAAACAGGCTAACCCAAACCAAAATTAATTAAAAAATTAAGCAATTTGTCTAATCTGATAACTTTGTGCCATATAGTACTAATTTTTAGATTAGATTGAAAATGACAGAACTGGAACGGGATTTCATAAAACTGGTTGATGATTTTGTAATATCTTCAACAGATGCGGAGATTCTTGAGGAGATAGGAAATCTTGACAGGGAAGCAAGGGTTCTTGGAATATCATTTTATGATATGTATTGTGTCGTTTTACAAAATGTGGCAGGACACCAGAATCTTGTTTCTAGATTTAGACTTTACATGAAAACCAAGAAAGCTATCTGAATCATTTTTTAGTTTAAATGAGGGTGGATATGTCATTGATTATTCTATGGAACGAACCAAAGTTGTATGTGTTTCTCATAAAGAAGATGCTGACGGCATAGGGGCTGCATCACTTATCAGACAAGCATTTGGTGGGGAAACAAGACTAGTAGATTATCCAGGGTTAATGAAAGAGCTTGAACTGCTAAAAAACGAAGAATCACTAAAAACGCTTTATATCTGTGATTTGGGCTTAAGCAACGCAAACGAAGAACAATTCATAGATTTACTTACTGTTCTTAGAAAAAAGCGAATCTCCATAACATACATTGATCATCATGATTTGAATGAAAAATTAAAAAAGAAAATAGTGGCACTCAAAGTCAAACTCATCCATAATACTAATGAATGTACTACAGTTCAGGTATACGATGCTTTTAAATCAAAGCTAACTGACCACAGCGCTTTCATCGCAGCATGTTCTGCCATAACAGACTATATGGAAGACAGACCTCTTGGTTCAAAGCTTCTACAGAAATTTGATAGGCAATTTGCCTTACTTGAAGCCACAGTTCTTACTTTTACAATAGTTACTCATCAAAAGGATAAGGAGTATCTTTTGTATCTGGTAGATGAATTAAGTGAATCAAAATATCCGCATGATATACCAAACTCATTTGAGTATGCTAGATTGCAGGCAGAGAAAATCTCTGGGGTAATTCAAAAAGTGAAAGAAAACATGAAGATGATGAAAAACCTATCATACATGGAAGTCACAGACTCTGGTGCAAGTATGGTTGTTAATTTCGTTTTAGGAATGTCAGGTAAAGATGTCGGTGTATCATATAAGCTGCGAGAAGACCATGGAATATATGCTGTCTCAATACGTGGTTCTAAGTCATGTAAGGTTCATCTGGGAAAAATTGTTAACGTCCTTGCCACAGAACTTGGTGGTTCAGGTGGAGGACATGACAAAGCATGTGGGGCAGTAATTCCAAAAGACAAGCTTGAAATATTTTTAAAAAAATTCAACTCAAAAATCAAATGATTTCTGCTATAAGATCAATTTCAACGGCAGAATTTAGGGGAAGAGAAGAAACTCCGACTGCAATTCTTGTATGCTGACCTTTTTGTCCAAAAATTTCAAAAAGCAGGTTTGATGCAGCATTAATTATCTTTGGGTGCTCTGTGAATTGAGGAGACGAGTTTACAAAACCAAATACCCTGACAATTCTAGAAATTTTTTCGAGATCACCCAGCTCAGCTTTGAGTTGAGCAAGTGCATTTATAACACAAAGTTTGGCAGCTTTTTGAGCTTCTTCTATGGTCAGATCTTTTGAAACTTTTCCTGTATAACACACCTTTCCATCTTTTATGGGGATTTGTCCTGAAACAAATGCAAGCTTGCCAGTTATTACTACTGGAATATAAGAGCCAGCAGGCTTGGGTGGGCTTGGAAGGATAATGTTTAGCGCACTCAGTCTTTCCTCTATCACAAAAATTGCATTGATTGTAGGCGCTTTAACTTTATCTTCATATAGTATGCCAAAAAAACAAATCATGTGTCAAAACCAGAATCCAAAGGACAAAAAGCACAAAAAGATCTTGACATCATGCTATCACGGTTAAACGCTCTTGAGGTCTCAACTACAAACAATTTTCAAAAATCAATTATAGGTGTGATAAGAGTGCTTGTTGAGACTCAGATACATTCACTAAGTGAGTTTGAGCACCTTAAAAAGGCAATAGATCTACTTACTTTGCAGATCTTCAAGCTGGAAAATAAAGTCAACTCATCACTTTAAGACAGTATTACTCAGCCCACATTGTGTACATTTCATAAGATAGCTTTTTTCAAGTTCTTGTGTTTTTTCCATTTTGGCACCACAACATGGACATTGCATGTAATTGTATAGATTTTATTGAATAAAAGATTAAATTCAGGTTATCGTTGCTTTGAAGCAAATGAAGGATCCGCACAATTATCGCGCAGTAGGTTGGTCTATGGTAGTAGTTTCTGCTTCCCTTGCTATCATTGGTTTGCTTGTTTTGGGAATAGGTCAGGATCCATACTTTTCAGACAAAATACTAAAACAAAAACAAGCCGAATTTAAAGAAATGAAACAAATAGAAGAGAAATTAAAAAATTCATCCATGCAGCTTGATGAAAAATCTATGGCTGATATAACAAAAGGTAGCATGTTGATTTTGGCAGTATACTCAAAGTAAATCTTCATCAATCTCTTCTATGGCATCCAGATATTGTTTGCAGGTACATTGTGGGATTAGGCATTTTCCAATCTTATAAAGTGATGTACTGTTTTCAGAATTTTCATGGGCTTGATCAGTATGATGGCATCTCCTACAGTTCATGTCTGAAAAGAAATACTGCTTTTATTTAACATTTGAATTACATACAAATACTGATAATGATCTTTAAAGTGTATGCAAGCAAATAATCTCATAAAAGAGACCAGTCCGTATCTTTTGCAACATGCGTACAATCCAGTAAAATGGTACGCGTGGGGAGAAGAGGCATTAAAAAAGGCAAAAGAAGAAAACAAGCCAATATTTTTGAGCATAGGATACAGCGCATGTCACTGGTGTCATGTTATGGCCCATGAATCATTTGAAAACGAAGAAATTGCTCAAATCATGAACGAGAATTTTATCAACATCAAGGTCGATAGAGAAGAAAGACCAGACCTTGATGATATATATCAAAAGGTTTGTCAGCTTACAACTGGCAGTGGAGGTTGGCCACTAAGCGTATTTCTAACGCCGGATCAAAGACCATTTTATGTTGGAACGTATTTTCCTGTTCTAGACAGTTATGGCAGACCTAGTTTTGGTAGTTTGCTCAGACAGCTTTCGCAGGCTTACAAAGAAAAACCACAAGACATCGAGGCTGCCGCAACTAATTTTATGAATGTACTTGTAAGCACCGAATCGATTTCCACACCATCCAAACTTGACAAATCTGTGTTAGATGAAGCTGCAATTAACTTACTGCAAATGGGTGACCCAGTAAATGGGGGCTTTGGTCATGCGCCTAAATTTCCAAACGCATCCAATCTTTCTTTTATGTTACGATATGCAAAACTCTCAGGCATTACAAAATTCCAAGAATTTGTTCTAAAAACTCTTACAAAAATGGCAAATGGAGGAATTTATGATCAACTTGGTGGAGGATTTCACAGGTACTCTACGGATTCACTGTGGCTTGTACCGCACTTTGAGAAGATGCTTTATGATAACGCACTTTTGCCAATAGTATACGCAGAAGCATACCAGCTAACAAAGAATCCAAAATATCTTGATGTTGTAAACCAAACTCTACAGTATGCGCTTCGTGAAATGACGTCTCATGAGGGAGGATTTTATTCTGCGCAAGATGCCGATTCGGAAGGAGAAGAGGGAAAATACTATGTCTGGAAAAAAAGTGAAATCCAAGAGATTTTAGGCAAAGATACAGATATTTTCTGTCTTTATTTTGATGTAACAGAGGGAGGAAACTTCGAAGGCCATACTATTCTTAATAACAACATTAATGCATCAACGGTAGCATTTCATTTTGGCAGGGCAGAAGGTGAAGTAAAGGAGATCATAAAGCATTGTTCTGAAAAACTTTTTGCGGCTCGCCTAAAACGCGTTGCACCAGGAAGAGATGAGAAGATTCTCACAAGCTGGAATTCACTAATGATATCGGCATTTGCAAAAGGATATAGAGTAAGTGTTAATCAGAAATTCTTACAGGCAGCACAAAATTGTGTAAAGTTTATTGAAGAAAAGCTTAAAAAAAATGGAGAGCTTTTGCGAACCTACAAAGATGGACAGGCAAAGCTAAAGGCATATCTTGATGATTATGCTTACTATGTGAACGCGCTTTTAGATCTCTTTGAAATAAATCCTGACGCAAAACACTTGGAACTTGCGCTATACTACGCAAACTATCTTATGGAACATTTCTGGGATCCAAAAGAGAATATTTTCTTTTTCACTGCAGATAATCATGAAAAACTAATCATTCGCACAAAAAATATTTATGATCTTTCATTACCATCTGGAAACTCAGTTGCGGCAGGAGCGTTTTTGAGACTGTATCATCTTACACAAGAGAAAAAGTTTCTTGATACGTCTGTCAAGATGATGGAATCGCTTTCCACAATGGCTGCTGAAAATCCATTTGGCTTTGGACAACTCCTTAATGTGATGTATCTCTATTTGCAAAAACCAATAGAAATTACGTTGCTTAATACAAAAGATACTGAGATTTATGAAACTTTAACTACAAAATTTCTTCCTGAATCAATACTTGTAACAGTTAGCAATGAAAAATACTTAGATGCACTTAAAAAATATTCGTTCTTTGCGGGAAAGGAGTATGATAAAACTAAGACAATTGTTTTTGTCTGTAAAGATTTTACATGCTCCATGCCACTACATTCAATGGCTGAAATAGACAAGCTAATCTAAGAAACCTTTTTCATGTTTATTTCTAATTTTTCACCAACAGCAGGGCTTCCCATCTTTTCATATCTGCGCCTTGGCATTGTAATTGTAATTGAAGTCTGTGCGTAACTCCTAATTGCAATAGTAGGTTGTGCTTGCATTATTGCTTCAATTAAAGGAACAACTTGTTCTTTTAACTCGGGATCTAGCTTCTTATTAATTGCATCAAGCATTAGTTGCTTTTGTGATACTGGCTCAAGCTGTACGTCTTCAGCAAGTGAGATTTGTACTGTCTGACCGTTATCAATAATCTGATGTATTTTATAGTGTACTATTTCGGACATTGTCATCCATTAAGAGAGTTAGAATTTATCTCTAACGTACAAATCACACATTAAGGCTTGGCTTCAAGTATTGCTTTTTTTATCTGAGGCGCTCGCCGTTTTATAATCTGGTTAAATTCTTGTATGTCATCAAGACTTGCTTTTTGCTTTTGGTTTGCATATGACTGCAGAAATCCTGAATACACACAACCCACTATAATGCCAAAGGTGGTCGCAGATATGTCTGTGGCATCAACTGCATATGTTTCGGCAAACTGCTTATAAGATGAGGCTACACTGATGTAATAATCCACTAGACTTTCTACAAAGTCTTTAGTAACTTGTGAAAGAGCCATGAATAAGAATTAGGCCTATCATTTATAATAGTTGATTTTAAAGAAATGCTAACAAAATATTGACCCAGTTTCTTTTTAGCTAGATCTTAAACTCTGTGTTATGCCAATAGAAATGAATCGTATTAACAAAGCATGCCCGCAGTGCAAGAACGGAACTATCTTTAATACAGGTAAGGACTATTTTTGCGGAAAATGTTTGAGCACAATTCCAAAAGCATCTTAAATTATTAACTACATAATTTTTACATTAACAATGTGGAAATTAGAGCGCGACGAGGAGTATTTCAGGATTTTTGATGAGAACAAAAACATTGCAGGTTATTTTGAGCCAGAATATGGTGAGATCTTTCCAGAGAGCAAATATCATGAAATAATACAAGAAATGCACAAAAAACGCGAAAAAATCTCCGGAGGGTACCTTATGGTGCCAATGGTAAAGTTTGGGGTGTTTGATGACGAACAGGAAATGGAATTAGATTATCTAAATGCAAGATTAGATGAGACAAAAGAACGAATTCTAAAATGGCAAAAATTTATTTCAAGCCAAAAAAATACTGCCCACAGAATTCATGTCTCGCATACAGATCAGGATATGCTAAGTATTACTTTTCCAATTTCTTTTACAGCGCCAGTTCCTTTAGACAAGAAGCTTATTCTTGACCGACTTGAAACAACTTTAAACTCTTTACATGAGCTAGGTTTGCTGTAATGATTTCAGGTCTTTTTGTAAACAAAAGATACGAAAAAATAGAGAATGCAAGTATTGCCCCTGAACCAAACGGAAATTCTGGTACGACGGTATATTCTTCTGATTCTACAATCAAAGAGTAATCTATGGCCTTTCTTGACTGAGATTTATCAGAAACAGACACAAGAAATGGAGCCTCATCTCCTGCTCTAAGGTATTCTGGTTCAGTGTATGCTCTACCTGCGGCAACAACCTTGCCTTCTCGATCGTAAAGGGTTGCTATTACTACCACTGTATTTGCTGTTCTATAATCATGATTTGTCACTGTCCCACTTATTATAAAATTGTCAACTATGTCACGTCTAGCTTGTACTGATATTATCTCAAGTGCCTCTGTTTTATGATCAGTCGGTTTGTATTGTATGTCAAGAGAATATTGGTGAATTAATGGTACACTTTTATCAAATAAGATTAAATCAAATGGACCCTTTTTTTCAGGCATTATTGTCTCAAGAATTGAGTTCGTACTCATCGTGCCAATAACATTCCCATCCACGGAGTAAAATGTGGCAGTGATGATTATCTGGTTTAACGGGACAGAGGAATTATTTTGAATTTCTCCAACTATATGAAATACGCCGTCTTCGCCAATGTATTTCTGATCATTTATTATGGAAACTTGTGCCCATGCATTAGGAAATGCCAGAAATACGAATAAAAGAATTATTGCCGATCTTTTTTTAATCAACAAAATCTATTTTTCGCCAGCAGTTAAAGAACTTATGGCGCATTGCCTTTTTTTGCCTTATTAAAGGACGCAAGTGCGCTTGTTTCGTATTCAAATGATTGTTGTAAAAGTTCATCAGATCGGATCTTAGTTAAATTATTACCTGTCTCAATCCATGCTTTTAGAAGTCTATCGCTTTCAAGCTGAGATTGTGCAGAGAGTTTGAAGAGTTCAAGCGATGGTGCAAAAGCTTGTGGCGGTAGCAATGTATCATATCTTGCAACTAGATTTTCAAGCTCAGCGAGGTGATTTTCCGAGATTTCTAGTATTTCTTGTTTTGTCAGGCTACCTTCTTGATATAATGTGATTTTTGACTCATAGTCCGAGACTTGTTTTTTCAGGTCAATCTGTATTTGTTCAAGATTTTTCCCAAACCTCTCTCCTGCAAGCTTTGCTTGATCAAGGGAGTAATTAAATGCCACAGCAAATCCAATTATTATGATTCCAACAATGATTGCAATGTATGTTCCCTTTTTTGATTTTGAGGTCTTTTTTTTCACACCGTAAGCTTTTTTGTAGCCGAAATAAACTTTTCAAAATTCTACACCAACACAGATTTGTTCTTTTACGAATAACTTTCATTTAGTTTGATGTAGTCCAAAATCTCAAATTGCTTAATCTATATAGCTTCCATTGGCATCAGCCTTTAGTTCTATAATCTTCACACTTCCACTGATAAAAGAGTCATTTCTAACAGTACGAACACGCCCTACTTCAAGATGATAGGGCCAGATGTCTACTACAATAGTGCCGACTTTCACATTTTCTGGCGCATCTGTTATTACAATATCTTCTTTTTTTATGCCATGCTCTGTGAGTTTTTTAATACAGTGGTTAAGCAAAGGTTCCGGCAATCCATGGTTTATTGCCCAAACAGTACCTGTGTACTCGATGTTTTCCAATTTGAAATGAATCTGTTTTCTTCTATAATTATCCTTCGGGATTTACCACTTTGAGTGTCATCGTACTTATGACTCTGGATAAGCTTCGTATTCTAAGTGAGATTGCTTTATCAAAATCTTCTTGAGTTTCTGCTTGGATCTCCACAATTATATCGTAAGCACCAAATGTTACGTATGCTTTTTTTACTTGGGGTATGCGCTTTAGTTCCTCAAGGATATACTCTTCAGAACCAAGATCACAGTTAAGTAAGATGTACCCCATGTGCATGCTTTTTTCTTCTAAAGGTTTCTTACTTAACTTTGTCTATAGTTTGAAAGCCAATGGAGGGATTTGGACCCTCGACCTTCTGCTTACAAGGCAGATGCTCTAGCCAGGCTGAGCTACATTGGCATTAGGTAAAGGGAAAGTTTGGATGGTTTAAAATGTTATTACGTAAACCAAAGCTTAAATTAATTACAAGCAAACAAGTCTTGTGCCTTTTTTCAAAGTTAACGTCATTATAGAAAACAAACCAGAGATAAGTGATCCAGAAGGCGATACCATACTGCATGACCTTATTCTAAAAGGTAATCATGTTTCTGTAAAAAAAATTCGTTCTGCTAAGATGTTAAAATTTGAGATTGAAGCAAAAAATAAAAAGCTGGCAGAAAAGTCGGTGATGAATTTGTGTAATGAATTTAGAATATATAATCCACTGGTAAGTCGTGTGTCAGTTGAGAGTTTTGACGCTTAGCCGCTTTTTATTACCTTGCGTTTTAATGCAGTGATGTCTTCCAAGGCCCCATCTATTAGTAGTTTGCTTCGCAGGTGCTTTGACAAGTCTGTTTCTGTTATAATCCCTACTAATTTGCCATTATCCATAACAAGCAGTCGGCGTATGTTGTTGTTTAACATTTTTTGAACAGCATCTTCTATTGGGGTCATAGGTTCAACCCATCTAAACTTGTATGACATTATCTCAGAGAGAGGAACATCTTGGCTTTTTCTGTCAGTAACAGAGACTTTACGTGCAAGATCTCTTTCCGTGACAAGTCCTATTGGGTTGCCATCTTTTATAACAACAAGGGAGCTGATCTCTTTTTCTGCAAGTAAAAGTGCGACATCTTTTGCTGTCTTGTCGTAAGGGATAGTAATGACGTTACGAACCATGATATCACGAACTTGACCCATGACTAGTAGCAAAAAGAATTCGAATAAAAATGATTTCATTCGATTCAATTTAATAATGCTGTCAAGCTAAGAAATCTGTGAAAGTTGGTGTTGTAGTTTTTCCTGGGAGCAACTGCGATCGGGATATGCATCACGTACTTTCTGACGTTTTTAAGCTAAATACCACATTTGTATGGCACACTCAAGAATTGCCAAAAAACCTTGATGCAATAGTTCTTCCAGGAGGGTTTTCATACGGCGATCGTTTGCGTGCAGGAGTTATAGCTGCACACAGTCCCGTAATATATGATATAAAAAAAATGGCAGAAAAAGGAATGCCAATACTTGGCGTTTGTAACGGATTCCAAATCCTTGTAGAGGCAGGACTTTTACCTGGTGCACTCCTCAAAAATACATCACTTAGTTTTATGTGCAAATGGACAGAGCTTATCGTAAAAAATAACAAAACTCCATTTACCAACAAGTTGAAGCTGAATCAAAGGATTCCAATCCCTATTGCAAACGGGGAGGGCAGATATTATGCTGATAAAGAGACACTAAACTCATTAAAGAAAAACAACCAGATTGTTTTTACATATTGTGAGGAGATAAACGGTTCCTCGCTTAATATTGCAGGAATCTGTAACAAGGAAGGTAATATAGTAGGCATGATGCCACACCCTGAGAGGGCGGCAGAACCAGTCATAAATCCAAAAAGCTCTAAGCCCGCCTCGCTGATTTTTGAATCTCTTTTGGGTACATTAGGTGTGACCACTTGAGTCTTACACAACAAGAACATATATTTTTAGAACAGAAAATTGGTCGCAAGCCCACTCCAGTAGAGTTACAAATAGTTGCTGCAGAATGGTCAGAGCACTGTTCCTACAAATCATCAAAGAGACATCTAAAGATCTTGCCACGGAAAGGAGAACGCGTAATTTCTGGACGTGGATATGATTCAGGAATACTTGATGTTGGGGATGGTTATGTTGTTACTGTGCATATAGAAAGTCACAACCACCCTTCTGCAGTTGAGCCATATGGTGGAGCTGCAACTGGTGTGGGCGGTGTTATAAGAGATATCCTATCAACAGGAACACGACCTATTGCAATACTTGATGGTTTACGATTTGGAAATATTGAAAAAGATGCTCAGGCAAGATGGCTTTTTAAAAACGCAGTGCGTGGAATTGCAGATTACGGTAACTGCTTAGGAATTCCAACAGTGGGAGGAGAGATAGAGTTTGATGAATGTTTTACAAATTATGCACTTGTTGACGTCGCAGCTATCGGGTTTGGCAAAAAAGAAAGACTAATCAAAAACAGGGCAGACAAAGACGACTTTGTAGTTTTAGTTGGAGGATCTACTGGCCGTGATGGCATTGGAGGTTCACAATTTGCATCAGACACACTTGAGTCAGAAAATCGTTCTGCTGTTCAAATCCCCGATCCATTTATTGAAAAATTAGTTATAGAAGCAGTACTAGAAGCTCGAAATCAAAATTGCATAAAAGCAATGAAAGACTTGGGAGGTGGAGGTCTTTCATGTGCAGTTTCAGAAACAGCTGATGCGCTTTCTGTTGGAATAGAATTGGATGTAGCACGAATCCATACTAGGGAACCTGGAATGTCACCATCTGAACTCATGGTGTCTGAATCTCAAGAAAGAATGCTTTTGATAACTGACAGGCACAAGTTGCTGGTACTAAAACAAATATGCGAAAAATTCCGAGTTCCGTATTCAGTCATCGGAAGAGTAAAGGAAGACAGGATGATACAGATAAAAGTAGAGACAAACACAATCGCAAATCTTCCAAGCAGTGTTGTGGCAAATGCACCGCTTCTTGATAGACCTGCATCAAAACCAAAGTATCTTCAGAAACTACAAAGTACAAAAAAACCAAATACGCCAAAAGATCTAACGGGAATTCTTCTTAGGCTACTTGCAAATCCTAACATCGCAAGCAAGAGCTGGGTATATAGTCAGTATGATCACGAAGTAGGAATAAGAACAGTAGTAAAACCAGGGCAGGATGCATCTGTTCTGCGATTAGATAATGGAAAATTTCTTGCAATAAAAATAGATGGTAACTCAAAGCATTGTTATATAAGTCCTCGTCAAGGTGCAATAGGATGTTTTGAAGAAGCTTGCAGAAACGTAGTTTGTACAGGTGCTATTCCCATAGGAATGGTTGATCATCTGCAGTTTGGAAACCCAGAGGATCCTGAAATTTTTTGGACATTTAAAGAATCATTAGAGGGGATAACAGAATTTGCAAAATATTTTGAAATACCATGTGTTGGTGGTAAAGTTAGTTTTTACAATGAAACTGATGACGGTCCAATTAAACCCACTCCATTGATCGGGGTGCTTGGATTAATAGAAAAAAACCCACTCTATCCACAAAAGGTTTCACAAAATGACTTGCTTGTTATTGTTGGAGAGACAAAAGATGAGCTTGGTGGTTCTGAATACTATGAATATGTCCATAATCTGATTGGAGGCAAATGTCCATCAGTTGACTTAAAATCCTCAAAGGCAAACATGTATGCAGTATTCGATCTGATAAAACAGGAGTTGGTAAATGCTGTACATGATTGTGCGAAAGGGGGCCTTGCAGTTACAGCATCTGAGATTTGTATTGCAAACAAGATTGGATGCACCATATCCATGGATAAAATTCCTGGCCAAAAACTAAAGCCTGACGAAACACTTTTTTCTGAATCTCATTCTAGGTACCTCATCGCTGTAGATCCAAAAAACGTAAATAAAGTACAGAGTCTGCTAGACCAACAAAACATACCATATGGAATAATTGGAAGATTTTCAGGACGCAGAATTACATTTAGGAAAACGACAAAAAGGATCGTCAATCTAAGAGTTGATAAGGCGCAAGAAAAATGGTTAAACTCATTGGGGTCGCTTGTAGCACATGGTTAAAGAAAATTGCGGCGTAGTGGGAATCTTCAGTCTTGATGGTGCAAATGTGGTTCCAATGGTAATTGATTCATTAAGAGCACTTCAACACAGAGGTCAAGAAGCATGGGGAATTGCAATTCCAAAAAAAGAACCATACAAGCAGCTTGGTCTAGTCTCTTCATCCGCAGCTGAATTTGATAAAATCACCAGAGAATATGCTTCGGCTGCTGCGATTGGTCATGTAAGATATTCTACAATGGGAAAGAGCAATTTGGAAAATGCTCAACCATTAAAAGTAAAAGATCTCTGTATTGCTCATAACGGCACAATTGCAAATGTTGAAGAATTGGCTGCAATGGTTGGCGGATGCACCTTTACACCACAAAACGCAAGTGATACTCTTGTTGCAGCTAAAAGACTAGTTGCTCTTATGGCAGAAAATGGAAAACTTGGAAACGCACTTTCAATTTTAAAAAATGAGATGGTTGGCTCTTTTTGTTTTACTTTTGTTTCAGACGACAACGCTGTCTATGCAGCACGTGATCCAAAGGGATTCAGGCCAATGGTAATTGGTTTCAGAAAAGATACAAACACCTACATCGCGGCTTCAGAATCATCTGCACTTGCTGCTGTTGGCGCACAATTGATGAGGGATGTAAAGCCAGGCGAACTTGTAAAAATAAGTGGTGCTGGCCTAGAATATGAAATGTTTTCTGAAGAAAAAACTCACGCACACTGCTCGTTTGAGTTTACCTACTTTGCTCATCCATCAAGTATAATGGAAGGCTCTAACATTTACATGACAAGAAAAAAAATTGGTCAGTATCTAGCAAAAAAATTTCCTATCAGAGACGCAGATATTGTAATTCCAGTACCTGACTCGGCAAGACCAGCAGCACTTGGATATGCACAAGAACTTGGAATACAATTTGATGAGGGACTCTTAAAAGATAGATACAGCAGGAAAGGACCCCTACGAAGTTTTATCGAACCACACCAAAGTGACCGAGTAGAAATTAACCGTTGGATAATTCCAATAACTGAAGTAATTAATGGAAAGCATGTAGTTGTTGTAGACGATAGTTTAGTTAGAGGCACAAGCTCAAAAGCAATTATCAAAGCACTTCGTCGGGCTGGTGCCAGAAAAATTAGTATGGTAATTACTTATCCTCCAATAAAGTTCCCTTGTTATGCAGGAATCGACTTTCCATCTCAAGACGAACTTGTAACATTTTTTGATGATGGTAAGGAATACACAGAAGAAGAGATCACAGAAAAAGTAAGACAAATCATCGGTGCGGATTTTCTTGGATACAATGATGCTAAGAATCTGGCAGTAGCTATAGGAATGGAAGCTGATTCTATGTGCTTTACGTGTTCCACAGGAAATTATACTCCACTTGGAATAAAACCAGCTTTTAAGAGTAGAGCAGAAATAAAAGGAGAATAGATTTGGAAATTGCTTATGTTTTGGTAAAAAGCAAGATTGGACACGAAGTTGACGTCATGAATGAGATTCTAAAAATTGATGGCGTAAAGGAAGTGATGGGAACTTATGGTGTATATGATATTTTTGTGAAAGTCCAGGCTACAACAAGAAATGAAGTCGAACAAATAATTACTAAAAAAATGCGTAAAGTAGGCAACGCTATTTCCACCACAACACTATCTGTGATCCCTGGCCAGGGTGGTAAATAGACTTTATAATTAGAAGAAACTAGTTTGATGTATTGAAGACAAATATCATTGCAGCGGGCGCTGGTGGTACCGCTGTGGCAATAGCAGTAGCAATAATCTTCATGATACAAGGCCTATCTGAACAATATTCGATTTATGTAGATCCATTAAAGGATCCGCAGGACCTATTTACAACAGCACGCGTTACAATACAGAACACTGGTAGAGCTACCCTTACCAATGTAATAATAGATTATGGAGGATATTCTGACAAAATATCATTGTTAAGACCAGGAGAGAAACTTATCATGTCTCCTCCGCCTGGAAATGCATTGAAAGAAGTGACGGTGACATCTGATGAGGGTATAAATGTAACAATGCCATACCGAATCCCGACAAAAATGCCAGGCATGATGGGCTCTTGATTTTGAAATCAATATCATTTTAAATCAGACGCAGTTTAATGACGCATGTTTGAAGTTTCTTCGTCCAGGTAAAGTAAAAGACATATACGAGCTAGAGGATGGAAATTTACTTTTTCACTTTAGTGATAGAGTGTCTGCCTTTGATGTGAAATTTCCAACTCCAATACCTAGAAAGGGCGAGGTGCTTTGTAAGTTTGCCGAATTCTGGTTCAACGTACTTCCAAATGCTAATCACTACATCCGAACGGAAGGGAAAGATAAGATTGTGGTAAAAAAAATGGATATGATTCCAGTCGAATGTGTTGTAAGAGGATATTTCTACGGAAGCCTTGTACAACGATGGAAAAACGGGGAGGTTGTAATACCAAAAAATGCTGACACGACAATTGCAGCAAAACTACCTCAACCTATGTTTGATCCAACAACAAAATCAGAAACTCATGATTTGCCAATAAATAAAAAAGATGCGGTGGGAAGAAATCTTGTTAGTGCCAATGAATATGACTGGCTAGAAGAAACTTCCATTGGAATTTACAAAAATATGGCCAAAATAGCAGAACGCGTAGGATTTCTATTGGCCGACCTAAAGATGGAATTTGGAAAATCAGGAAACCAGATCCTCCTTGGAGATTCAATAGGTCCAGATGAGTACAGGATGTGGCCAAAGGATACATATCAAGTAGGGAAAATTCAAGAAAGTTTTGATAAGCAACTTCTCAGGGACTGGTTAATTGAACATGGCTATCAAAAGCGATTTGAAGATGATAGGAATGCAGGAAAGGAACCTGTGGCACCAGAGTTGCCAGCAGAACTATGTAAGAAAATGTCTGCAAGATATATCACAGCATACGAGCGCATAACTGGCCATTCGCTTTAACTCGAATTTTGTTTTGGCTGTAAACGTTGTATACTGCCCATTTTGGGCATCCTGTAACCCATAAAACGCCAAAAATTTCCCAAAACCGCATTTTGTAAAAATTTTTGTAGTTTGTTGGAATGGTACTAATTATATGATTATGGTATCATGTGCATGATTTTAAAATATAATTGATGGTTGTATATGCATATAGTTTGAATTTCTACCAGTTTTGTAGCATAAAAAAGATAACGCATTAGGTAAAAAATTATGATATTGTGATCTTTTAGACCAAACCACAAATTCAAACAAAGAATGTCCACATTATTACAAAAAGAACTCAAAGTCAACAGAATAGTAACAACAAACTTTGAACAGGCAAAAGCACTTGATGACCATGCACGAATTAAGATTCTTCAAATTTTATATCACAGGCAGCTTTCTGTAGAACAAATCGCAGATGAATTACACAAGGCGGGTTACAAGAAAGCTATTACCACAATCAGGCATCATCTGGCTGTGCTAAAACATGCAGGGCTTGTGGAGATTGTGAAAATGGAAGAGATTAGGGGAGCGGTTATGAAGTTTTATGGTACATCGATAAAGCTTTTAGGATTTGAAATTCCACCAAACTTTGATTCGAAGTTTTCAAAAACAATAACGACTGCTTCCATAAAAATGGAGAAAATAATCAAAGACATTGCTCAAAAAAGCGCGGTAAAAATTAAAAAGAAAAATTTGAAAAACCGTAATGACTCACAAAACTATGAATGCCTTCTAATGGAAATAGTGAATCGTGCTGTTACAAACGTGTTTGAAAATAATGGTTTTGGTCATACCCAATTTACTCAGGAAAAATAATAGCATAGCCAAAAACAGCTAGCTTACATCTATTAGAAAAATTCCTTTCGAATCTGGGCTTTGTAGGATTTTTACTATTTGACGCGGAATAGCGTCAGATGCCTTGTCGCAACATATTGCCAAAGTGCGAGGGCAGATAAAGGAGCTTTTTCTAATAATAATATCATGAGGATTGGTCAGAATCAATTCGCCACGACCTTTTCCTTTTACCTTAAAAGAAAGTTCCTTAACTCTGATCGTAAACAAAACATCGGATTTTGAATTGCGTAAAAGTGTTTTCATTTTTTCAGGAATATCATTACAACCGCAACTTGCATTCACTCCAATTATGCAATCTCCATTTAGTGTAAGTTCGGGTTCCGTTGTAATCTCAATTGTCTTCTTGTGTAGTGATCGAATATTTTCATGACCATAAAATAAGATCTCAAATTGCACGTTCAAAGTATCACTAGACTTAAATTAAACCTTCAAAGG
>JBOGRG010000003.1:0-2541 GCA_050749365.1 Nitrosopumilaceae archaeon | reverse complement strand
ACTCTTAAGTGATTAATTAAAGTTTATTCAAGATAAATTCATATTTTCACTGTCTTTGTCTTGACACATTGGGAATTTTCAAGTATGATGTTTATCGAAGTCCTAACATAGGCATTTACACAAAAGTCAATGATAATTTTGTCTTTGTGCCAAATGGCTTTGCAACAACGAAGGCAAGAAATCTTTCTGAATTTCTAAAAACTGATTATCTTTTCACTTCGGTTGCTAACACTAGATTGCTTGGACCTCTTATGGCAGTCAACAATAATGGCATAATATTACCACGCACTTCCCTCGAACAAGAACTTGATCATCTAAAAAAATCTACAGGCCTTAATGTTGCCATGTTAGATACAAAGTACACTGCACTTGGAAATTTGATTTGTGCAAACGACAAAGGTGGAATAATCTCACCAATGATTTCAAGTGAATATGTAAAAAAAATTCAGGACGTATTGGGGATAGAAGTATTACAGAAAAGAATAGCTAGGTATCATCAGGCAGGATCAATGGCAGTCGCTAATTCACATGGCGGCATTGTACATCCAGACACAGAAGAAGATGACATTAGGATAATGTCTGATGTCTTGGGAGTAAAACTTGAAGCTGCAACAATAAACGGTGGCATACCATATGTTGCATCTGGAGTTTTGGCAAACAACAAATCCCTTGTAGTTGGCACTCTTACAAATGGACCAGAGCTTGTAATGCTAACAAGGGCTTTTAGAGTTGAAGATTAGACCTTGGATCAGATAATATAGATTCAAGAACGACTTGCTTTTCCGTTCCATCTTTCATGTTCCTTACCACAACAGCCTTTGATGAATATTCTTTTGGCGCAATAATGATTGTAAATTTTGAGTTTGATGCCATTTCCATCTGCTTTTTCAATGGTTTTCCTGTCAAATCTGTTTCTACTCGTATCCCTTTTTGTCTGAGACGTGATACTGCGTTTAATGCCACTTTTTGCATATCATCATTAACATATGCCACCCAGATCTGAGGTGTTGTAATACTAACATCGATTCCTTGTTTTTCTAAAGAGTGTACTATACGTTCTACACCGCCAGCAACTCCAGTTGCACCAAGATCATCTCGTCCAAATGCCTTTGTCAGTATGTCATATCTTCCTCCGCCTACAAGAGCCCCAAGATCGGAATTGCTATCAAAGGCCTCAAATACAATGCCAGAATAGTAATCAAGGCCTCTCACAATTCCAAAGTTTATTCTTATGTTGTCAATCTGTCTGTTTTTTAATGAGGTAAAGAGCTGACACAGTTTATCCCAATTTTTTAGTTTAGTTACGTCAAATTTTCTTTCTATTTCTTCAGGAATGCCCTTGATTTGAGAAAACTCCAAGATTTTTTCCAGTTCGTTGGTAGAATAGCCTTTTTGCTGATATTCCTTTATAATTTCATCTTTCTTCTTTTTCTGAATCTTATCTATGGCCCTAAGAATATCGCCAATCAGATTAAGAGAGTCAGATTTGAAGACTTGGCGTACATATGACTCTATAAGCTCACGATCACAAATATCGATGAGAATGTTTCGTAATTTCAGATTAGATAAAAATTTTGACGTAAACTCAATTATTTCGGCATCTGATTCTAGATTTGGTTGACCGTAAATTTCTACATCCCACTGGTGAAAAAATCTATATCGCCCCTTTTGTGGTTCATCATATCGCCAAACTCCTCCAAACGCTGAAAGCTTTGCAGGCAGTTTCATTGATTTTTGCGATACTGCATATCTAGTAAGTCCTATAGTAAAGTCAAACCTTAGTGCAACCTCACGATCTCCCTTGTCTTTAAAATAATAGATTTCGTCTTTAATGGATGGGCCACTTTTTGTTTCTATTACAGAAAGTAGCTCTATCGGAGATGGTTCCATGAACTGGAATCCAAAAAGATTTGATGTTTCGACAAATTTCTGTCTTACATACTCTATTTTTGAAACCTCGTCAGACTCTAAATCTCTCATCCCACGCGGTAGATCCAAATTCAAAATCATTCTTGTTCTAATGCATTTAGACCTTACTGATCACGAGAGTTAACTATTACAATAAAGGATACTTGATTTTACAATGAATTAATAGCAGAGATTACAAACAACAAACCAAATGGGATACCGCTATTTGGAACACATGACAGACGCCTTTATTGAAGTTACGGGCGGTACGCTGGAGGAGGCCTTTGCAAATGCGGGTGTGTCAGTTGTTGATACAATAGTAGACATCAAATCAGTTGAAGAAAAAATACAGAAAAAAATTGAAATTACAGGAAAAGACCTAAATCACTTACTTTACAATTGGTTAGAAGAAATAATTATACTTACGATAACAGAAGGTTTTGTGACAAAGAGATTTTCAGTGCAGCTGGCAAAAAAAGATAGCTATAGTATTGTAGCAACACTAGGTGGTGAAGAGCTTGATTTTAACAAACATCACTTCAAGGTAGAAATAAAATCACCAACTTTTCACCTTATGGAGATAAAACAGAACAAACAAATCGTGATGCGATTTCTGCTTGATTTATAACCTAA
>JBOGRG010000002.1:0-16978 GCA_050749365.1 Nitrosopumilaceae archaeon | reverse complement strand
GTAGTGATCATTACAATGTCGCCTACCTGAAGGCTGTTCTTTTGCAGAAAGGAAAGGGATTTTCCTCTATGCCCACTATGATTTGACATTTGACTGGAATAGATCGGTTATTTTATTAAAATTACCTGTAGTAAGGCACTGCTACTTTTTCGCCTATCTTAAGCTCTTTTTGTGTTCTAACTTTTCTTACTGCCTCTTCAAAATGCCTCATGATTACTTTTGCAGTTGTCGCCTGTTTTTCAGCCTCTTTCTGATCTGGGTATTTGTCGAGGAATTCATGTATGACAAGAGATACTGCTGTATTTGCAATTGATGCAACATCTGCTCCACTCAAACCATCTGTTGTTTCAGATATCTTTTCTAGATCTACATAATCTGGATTTTTGCCACCCTCGATTTTTGATTCTTTGTCTATAGGGATCTCTTTTGTACTTATCTCTAGAATCTTCTTTCTACCTTCTTTATCTGGCATTGGTACTAGTATTATCTTATCAAATCTTCCAGGTCTGAGAAGTGCAGTATCAATCATATCTGCTCTATTTGTTGCAGCAAGCACTACAACACCATGCAAACTTTCTATGCCGTCAAGTTCAGTTAAGAGTTGACTTACTACTCTTTCAGTTACTGCAGTTTCTCCACCTACTCCTCTGACTGGAGCTATGGAATCAATTTCATCAAAGAAAATAACACACGGTGAAGCTTGTCTAGCTCTTCTGAAAATTTCTCTAATACCGCGTTCTGATTCTCCAACCCATTTTGAAAGTAGTTCCGGACCTCTTACTGAAATAAAGTTAGCTTCGCTTTCTGTAGCTACAGCCTTAGCTAAAAGTGTTTTTCCGGTGCCACTTGGTCCATGAAGCAAAATTCCTCGTGGCATTCTGTGACCAAGCTTGGAATAAAGCATGGGATATTTCATTGGCCACTCAACTGCTTCTTGTAGCTCGCGCTTTACATTTTCCAGTCCACCTACTTCATCCCAGCTTACATCAGGATTTTCTATGAAAACCTCACGCATTCCAGATGGAGTGACTTCTCGCAGTGCATTCTGATAATCTTCACCAGTTACAATAAGCTTATCTAGAGTTTCGGGTGGAAGTTTTTCATCCTCAAGATTAAGCTCCGGCAGGAGTCTTCTCAGACATTTCATCGCAGCTTCTTTGCATAGATATTCCAAGTCTGCACCTACGTAGCCGTGACTTATTGCAGCAATTTTTTCCAAATTTACATCATCGCTTAGTGGCATGTTTCTAGTATGTATCATAAGAATATCCTTCCTTCCTTTCTTGTCCGGTACTTTGATTTCAATCTCCCTATCAAACCTGCCAGGCCTTCTAAGGGCTGGATCTATTGCATTTGGTCTATTGGTTGCTGATATGACAATTACTTTACCTCTTGCTTCTAGACCATCCATAAGTGAAAGCAATTGTGAAACAACCCTTCTTTCCACCTCTCCTGTTACCTCTTCTCTCTTTGGAGCAATAGAATCAATCTCATCAATGAAAATGATAGAAGGAGATTTTTCCTTTGCCTCTTTGAAAATTTCCCTTAGTCTTGCTTCACTTTCTCCATAGAATTTGCTCATGATTTCAGGACCAGAGATGCTGATAAAATGAGCATTGCTTTCATTTGCAACTGCCTTTGCTAGCAGAGTTTTACCGGTACCAGGAGGTCCATAAAGCAGTACACCTTTTGGAGCTTCGATTCCGAGTTTTTCAAAAATCTCTGGGTGTCTTAAGGGGAGTTCAATCATCTCACGAACTTTTTTAATTTCATCAGTTAAGCCACCAATATCTTCATAGGTGACTTGCGGAACCCCACGGAGTGTCTCGCCTTTTTCAGCAATGTGAAATACTGTTTTTTGAGTCACAAGTACTGCGTCTGCTGCAGGAGTAACACCAATTACTTGGAAAGTTAGCCTTCCACCAAAGTATGGAACCATAACATTGTCTCCTTTGATCAAAGGAACGCTTTCTAGAGCATCAGCTAGATATCTTTCATCTATCGGTGGAATTGCTTCAAGTGGTGCTACTACAACCTTTTCGGCAGCAACTGCCTTTATCTTTCTCACAGCAACAGTATCGCCTATTGCTATTCCAGCATTATTTCGTACAAGTCCATCAACTCTAATAATTCCCTTTCCCTCGTCAGACGGATAAAGTGGAAGGCACTTGGCAACAGTTCTCCTTTTTCCTTTAATTTCTATAACATCACCAGTAGATGCACTAAGTGAATCCATAGAATCATAATCAATACGCGCTACACCTCTACCAACATCTCGAGTATATGCCTCAAGTACTTTAAGGGAAAGTGTATTCTGGCTCATAGAATAAACACCCATAAACTAATTTTTATACCTTTGTTGACTTTTCTCCATCAAAATTAACGATCCAAAGCTTAAAATTCACAAGAGAGAGCAACTTGTCTACTTTTGGGTAAAAGACCGCTAGTTAGAAGACGTGGAAGAGGAGGAATGCAATTTCGTGCAGCGTCTACTGGCAAGTTATCTCCAGCCAAGTACCCAAGATTTGGACTTGGAGAACAAAAAGAAGGGCAAGTTATAGATCTGGTTCATGAAACTGGTCGTGATGCACCTCTTGTAAAGGTTAAATTTGATGATGGCTCTGTTTCATTTTTTCCTGCAATCCTTGGCACCAAAATTGGCTTAAAAATTCAATTTGGACTAAAATCTGAAATTGCTCCAGGTAATGTAATCAGTATTCAAAACATTCCAGATGGCACCATAGTAAGCAATGTAGAAAAATATTTTGGCGATGGCGGCACTATTGTTAAATCAGCAGGAACTTATGCTACTGTGTTTTCACATAGTTCAGAAGGTGTTACGATAAAACTTCCGTCAGGAAAATTTACTACTCTTAATCCGCAGAATAGAGCTATGATTGGAATTCTTGCCGGTGGAGGTGTAGCAGATAGGCCATTTATGCGAGCCGGTGTTGCATGGCGCAGAAAACGATCTAAAGGACACAAATACCCTATTGTTAGAGGAGTCGCACAGGCTGCATATGTACACCCACACGGAGGTGGAAGACATCAGCATGTGGGAAAGAGCTCTACTGTTTCAAGGAATGCGCCACCAGGGAGAAAAGTGGGTAGTATAGCAGCAAGAAAGACTGGCCGCGCACGAATCAAAGAAAGACAAGAACAATAATTCACTTTAAAAAATCTTGCCCAAGACTAATTAATACTAAAAAAAAATTCTTGGTATGGCAAAGCAACGTATTCATCTATTTATCAAAGGAAAAGTACAAGGAGTTTTTTTCCGTCAAACAACAAAAGTAATAGCAGAAAGGAAAAATGTTACAGGTTGGGTGAGAAATCTAAAGGATGGAAGAGTTGAGGTAGTTCTTGAAGGAAACGATGTTGATGTAAATGAAGTGGTAGAATGGAGCCACGCTGGACCTGCAAACGCCATAGTTGATGATGTAGAAATTATAAATGAAAAATACAAAGGAGAATTTTCCAAGTTTGATATCTTGTCCTAACGTATTTTATTATATGCCTCAGAAAGCAAACTCTTTAATTCGTCAAGATTTTGACCCGGTTTTACCCCAATTTCTTTTTGAGGTTCTTTTCTATCCTTTCTTATTTTTATTAAAATAGAATCTTGACGTGGTTCCATATCTGCAAAGAACCTAAAAACCATCGATTTGCAAAATACTATTCTATGCATACGTATATCTTCCACCACATTTTTTCCTAGAGAAAAACAATAATCTCTAAGTGAATCAAATAATGGTTTTACTGAAGGCGCAATCTGTTTTTTGAAATCTTCATAGCTCCTGTTATGACCAGAAAAAACTAATTTGTCCATGTTTCCAACATCAATCACGAAATATTTATAATAGTTTTCTCCCGATTTCGTGCCAATAATGTCAGATTAGGAGATGATATTTAGTAGTAGCTCTGCCAGTTCCAGTCTAGTTAGATGGTCCCATTTCAAGTCAAGCAAGATCCGCCACGTAGACGACGCAGCGTGGATACTCTGCCTTAGGATTGCTCCCTCCCGGACCTCATCCCTTTCAGCAGTTAGGTCTTGGAGACTATCCCTTCGGATAGCTCCAGTCCTGTATCCACCCACTTCGGCGTGATTTCATTTCCGCAAGTCAAGCGGGTACTATCCATCTAGAGATTTACCCAGCAGTTACTGATCTCTGCATGTAGCCGGTTTCAGATGTAGGGCACGGCTGGCGCCCTGATCCTCCCTACTACCAGTATCTCTTATAATGGAATCTTATATTTGCATTAGGATCTGTCTTGTTTTAGATTTACAAGCATCTTGCACACAGAACATATTTCACTTGTACATTCGCTTCCACACATAGAACAAATTCTTCTTTGTTTGTAGTTTGAGTCTCTAACTAAAGGAGAGATTCTCATAATCGATCTGTACATGCTATTTTTAATTCCACTGTGTTTATTTTCCAACGAATTGAAAAATTCACGAATTTCAGTTCTTATTCCCTCATTCATGTGTGGGCACTGCTCTGATTGGAATGGAATATTATTTGTAAAAGCATAAAATACAATCTCACTTTCATAAATTTCACAAAACGGCTTTATCTTTCTAGTTTTGTTTGATGATGTATAAGGATCCATCCACCCTATCTTATTTGTGTCACCCGATAATACATTGATGATGAAAGTCTGAAGAATGTCATCCAAGTTGTGGCCTGTAGCTATTACATCTACACCCAACTCTTTTGCACCAAAATCAATTGCTCTTCTTCTAAACGTACCACAAATTGAACACGATGACATTTTTTCACCTTCCCTAATTTCAAGAGATTCTTCTAAAGTGACGCCAAAAAGATCCTTGTACGCATATACGGTATGTTCAACCCTAAGATTGCTACAAAAATTCTTTACAATTTCTAATGCTTCATCTCTATAACCCGGGATGCCTTCGTCTATGGTTATTGCTTTAAGTTGAAAGTCGTGTGATTCTGACATTTTTTTAAGAACATGCAAAAGTGAAAGCGAGTCTTTTCCACCTGATACTGCTACACCAACAAGATCACTCTTTTCTATCATATTGCATTTAGAGATGGTTCTAGCCGTTTTTTGTAATATGGAATTTGAAAAGCATGTAGAACAAAGATTCTCCCCTGAATATCTTCTTGAGTATGCCGCTACGTTTTCACACTTATCACATTTCATAAGAACCTTTTTTTATGCCCAAATTTAACCATATACGATTTTTGCAATATCTGAACTTGTAACTTAAATTGTGATAAAACCCGACTTGATAATCGAGAGAGCTATGTTTAATCCAAACAAGGCAAAAGTAACTGAATAAATAGACCACATGGTTCCCTTTACTGCACTGTCAGAGATCTTTTTTTCAATAATACTATGAATGAACTTGCCTCCATCAAGTATTGGGAGAGGAAGCATGTTGAATACTCCAATGAAAAAGGAGAGCATCCAAAGCCAAAGCAAAAACATGAAGGCCTCCTGATTCCACGGTATGTGAGGTCCCAACGGTTGGTAAGAAGGAAGTGCTCCTCTTGCAATTCCAAGCAATCCCTTTTGTGGATCGTCTGGCGATGGTGTAGTCACAACGGGAATCTGCAAGGTTTCTCCATCTCTAATTATTGACACCATTGCTGTTTCGCTTGGTACTAACTTTATCTTTGTGAAATCCTGTGGTATAACAATCGAAATACCATTTACAGCAGTAATTATGTCATCTTTGAGTAGACCTGCTGCAGCAGCACCAGATCCTTCAGTCACAGAAAATATAGGAACACCTAACGGTTCATCATAAAATATGCCGCGAATGGGATCTGGCATTAAAAGAGCAAAAGCGGGATGAAACAAAAGTAGACCAGCTATAAGAAATGAAAATATGACATTTGATGTTGCACCTGCGCCTATTACTCTAAGTCTTGAAATCTTTTTTGCCTTAGCAAATTCTTCTTCATCAGGTTCCACAAATCCCGCAAACAGTGCTATAAATACAGCAAATCCTCCTGTTTTGATTTTTATTTTTTCTAAAGTGGCAACAATTCCATGCGCACCTTCATGTATAACAAGAACAATCGGAACAGTCAACAAAAAGTATGCAATGTTTGCACTGGATTGAATCGTGACTCCAGGTATTAGAACAGTTAATTCTTGAAATCCTTCTGGCTTAATAAAGAAATTGGAAAGGTTTGAGATCAGAAACCAAAAGGCAAAACCCATCATCAAAAATCCCGCGACAACACTTATGTTTGAGAATATCTTTGTGGCTTTCTGAGTCCTATCAAAAAGCCTCGTTAAAACAAGCTGTACATTTTGATTTTTGTACGTGAGACTATATGGTTTTATCTCAAAGCCATGCTTATCAAGCTTTGAGGCTTTGGCTAGCACAACTACTACAATCCAGGCAATCAGAACATAGAATATAGGATTCTGTGCCACAAAATCAAACGCCAAAGTAATTGATACTCTTTTTAGTCAGGCTAAATTTATCGGTTGCTATGTATGCAGTTGTAATAATGTCAACATACCCAGATAAAAGATCTCTACTAACAATTGTAAATGTCGTCATGGAAAAACAACTTGCAGCATGTGTCAATTTCACAAAAATACAATCAATTTATACTTGGCATGGCAAGATTGCAAACACCAAGGAATTTTTGGCATTTTTTAAAACAACAAATAAAGTAAAGAACTCCTTAAAAAAGGAAATAAAAAAATTACATCCTTATGAGGTTCCAGAAATTGCTGAGATCAAAATAAGCTCCATCAACAAACCATATTTAGACTGGCTTTTAGGATCAACTAGGAATAAATCTCAGAAGCGATACCATTCCACCAAGAGATGAAACTCTTAATCCAACATCAGTAGTAGAATCAACTGCAAATACTTCTACTCCCATACTTTCTGCTTGATTTAGAAATTCTATAACTTTATCCTCATCTTGTTTCTCAAAAACCTTGTCAGAAAAAACAAGTGATTCCACCGCTCCTGCACTATTTGCCTTCACTGTGTCATCAAAGCCCATAGTGAACTTGTTACTCTTTTTATTTACTCTAAACATTATTTCATCTATTATTCCTGATACTTTTGCAAGCTTACTCTTAGCCATTGTAAGCTTCATCGCCTCAGATTTTACAAAGGTGTAAATTCCATCCTCGCCTCCAGAGTCAATTCCTTCCACGACGTGGATTTTGTGTTTTTTACCAATAGGCGTCGCAGAAAGATAATTTCCAAATCTCTTTTTTGTCTCACCAGGGCCAAAGATGATAATAACATCATCTTCTCGTATAGCACCTACGATTGTATTTTGAATATCTTCAAAAAATCTCTCAATATTGAATTTAGTTTTGTATCTTTTTCCACTTGCACCAGAGTACATGTTTGTCATTAATTTTAGATGTGTGCCACTGAGTCTTCCAATACCACAATCACCCGTGTCTATAGCTACTAGTACAAATCCAAAATTTTCTTTTTTTCCAAAAATTAGTTTTTTTTCAAGATCAGTCCAACTCTTTTTTGTTAAAGTGATAGCTTCACCTATCTTGAGTGTCAAAGAATGATGAGAACCCTTCTTTACAAATTCATTGTTGGATTCTATTATTGTTCCATGTACTTTCAATCTGTCCACAACATCATCAATTGAGACTTTTTCGACACTTAACGCAACTCGTATTTTAATTCGTTCCCCTCTATCTGGTCTAACAAACTCTTTTTCTTGTTTTATTGCTCGTGTAGTATCTCCAGCAAGCCTATCTCCTTTTTTTATTATTCTTCTCAGCATGAAGAGATCGTCAGATTCTTCAGGTACAAGAGAAACAGAACTTTCGTCAATTGTTTTTGTGATCACGTTGTTTCATCTCTATATCATAAAATAATAATAAAAAGAAAAAAGATTTAGTTTGCCAATTCACTGGCCTTGGTTTGTTGCTCTTCAGATTTTTTTCTTAGGTAGTTTTGCACCCATTCTTGAGTTATAACACCTGCTTCTGTAAGGTTTACAAGTGTATTTGAAGAGGCTTCACCAGTTACCTTTCCACTGTTTCGTCTGATCTGGCGCCACTTTAGATTAGTATTTCCACTCTTTGAAGAATATATGATACCTAAAACGTCTTTTGCATTAACAAATGTCATATCACGAATTTTTTTAAGAGTTACCTTGTCTGCAGCCTCCACATAAATAAGACCAGGAGATTCTTCACGTTCTGGAAATACTTCATAGTCCTCATAATAACTCTCAGGAATGAAAGAATTGCAGGTACTAAGAATTACAAATTTCCTGAAACTCTCAAGTGAACAGGCAGCATCGATTACAACCATATCGATAAAATTTTGTCCTCTGCCTTTTATCAAGCTTCTTGAAAGACTCAATTAGGAATTAGGTGGATTTACATGTTGCAGGCGTTGATGACCAAATCCCTTTGATTTGATGAGAAGGATCTTGAGTTCTGAGCCTGCACTTACAAAATCTTTATCACAAATAATGCACCTTGGTTTTCGTGAATTTAGTTACATAATATCTAACATTCACTGTTCCTTATAGGAGAGGATTTGTAAACATCACCTCTCAAGTTGAAAAGATAGTTCAGAAAAGTGGTATCAAAGAAGGACTTTGTTTAGTAAATGCAATGCACATAACAGCTAGCGTGTTTATCAACGACAACGAAAGTGGCCTGCATCATGATTATGAAAGATGGCTTGAGGAGCTTGCACCACACGAGCCTATAGATCAATACGAACATAACAAAACGGGAGAAGACAACGCCGACGCTCATCTAAAAAGACAAGTAATGGGAAGAGAAGTTGTTATAGCAATAACACAAGGTAGACTTGACTTTGGACCTTGGGACAGATATTCTATGGTGAATTTGATGGCAGAAGACCAAAAAGGATACTTGTCAAACTAATCGGAGAATAATTAAGATAGAGAACCACGCTTTTGACTTTCTCCAACATTTGATTTTAGCTTGAAGCTTTCTTCATGGTTCTGCGGTCCGTGATTGCATTTTACACAACCAATCTTGAAGCCATTGGTATCACGAACGTAGGTTTCACAACCGCAAAAACATGTCATAACGTTTAGAAAATTGTTGCCGTGATATAACTTATTTCAAAATTAATTTTTGCAGCACTTGCCACGTGGAATGTCGTGTCCATGTGGACATTTCCTAGGATGTTTAAGCATTGTACAGAGCGCATCAGTAAATTGTTCATTCATGTGATGTTCTATGCCGCAGACCATCTCTTCATCTATGTCTACTTTGAGTGCACTATCCATTAACACTTCCAACAATCTGCTGTTTCGCATCATATTAGAGCCTACCTGTTCACCGCTTTTGGTCAGCGAGACACCAGTCTTGTTATAATTAACAAGTTTGGATTCGTTCAACTTTTTTAGCATCTGGACCACACTTGGTTGTCTTACATTTAGCATCTTGGATATCGTACTTATCTTTACAGGATCGCCACTTTCTTTTATATGCCAGATGGCCTTTAGATACATCTCTACATGCTCTGCTTCTGCAGTGCCAACAAATAGAACCTCATCTTCTTTCATAAGTACATCAGTCTTTGTGCCTTACTTTACGTCTTTTGATTCTTTTAATAAATATTCAAAATATTCACGGGCAAAGCCAGCTAGACCAGAATGGTCTGCCCAGATTGCTACTGCTTCGGCTGAGCCCGACGTACCAAGATCTTCGCCAAGCAGTATGACAACATACCTCTTATCAGATATTATGCCTCCACCAAAGAGTCCTTTCTTTATTTTTACCTTGGCCACTCTTGCTAATGACTTTAGTGTATCGGAATTAACATCTTCAGATACCAATATTGTAATATCTATGCCCCTATCATGTAGTAGCCTAAGCTTGGGTAGTGCTTCTCTTGCAAGATCCTCTGCCACTTTTGGTATTGCTATTAATACTTCATTTCTACACGAATCCACCATCTCTAAAATTTTAGAAGCAATATTTACAACACCAGAAAGAACCCATATGTCAGGCCTTTCACTTGTACCGCTTTGTTCGTAAAGCGGCGTAAGTTCTTTTAAAATTACAGACTCGTTGTTCTTGAATTCTACTTCTAGGTTCTGTCGTGTGTTTTCGATTGCAGTAGCAGGCGACTTTGCAAAATACTGTGTGGGTCTGGAATCATCGGAACCAATCCAACCCTTTTCTTCCAATGTGCCTAAAACTTCGTATATTTTAGAGTATGGCACACCTGATTTTTGGCTTAGATCGGAGGCATTTATAGTACCAGTCTTCAGAAGAGCAGAATACGTCTTTATCTCATAACTTGTGAGGCCAATTTTTTCAAGCGCCTTTCGTGCCTTGTCTGAGAGACTCATCTATCTCCTTCGAGAGGCTTTTGATATATATGTCAACTATGATGTTTAGCAAGACAATTTTTTATCTATATATAAACACGCGATCTATCTAACAAAACCCACGGTGTCTTGTAGGAAATTGATTAAATACTATCTCAGAAAAATGCGTGTAAGGAAATAGGTATGGAACTAATTCAGATTGCTAACCAGAAGGTGTCTACATTAGGAAAGAAGGTCACTATCAGATTCACTCAAAGTATATGTCCTGATTGTAACATGATTTTGGATGCAGAGGTCTTTGAAAGGGACGGCAAGGTATTCATGACAAAGACCTGCCCAACACACGGTGAGTGTGAAGAACTTTACTTTGGTTCTTATGAGATGTACAAAAAGTTTAGCACCTACTGGATGGATGGAAAGGGAGCCCATGCTCCAAATGTTATGATTGACAAATGTTCATGTCCTAACAACTGTGGTCTGTGTTCAAACCACTTATCCCACAGTGGATTAGCAAACATGATTGTTACAAACAGATGTGACTTGACTTGTTGGTATTGTTTCTTCTATGTGAAAAAGGGTCTTGAGGGTGCATACATGTACGAGCCATCCTTGGACCAAGTACGAGCAATGATGAAGACTTTGCGTGCAGAAAGACCAATCCCAGGAAACTCAATGCAGATAACTGGTGGAGAGCCTATGTTGCGTGAGGATATTGTTGATGTCATTAAAATAATGAAAGAAGAAGGCGTTGACCATATCCAGATGAATACCAATGGAATTAGATTTGCTCTGGATCCAGAAGCAATGCGTGAAGTAAGATTAGCTGGTGTTAACAACCTTTACTTGAGCTTTGACGGTGTAACTGCAAGAACAAATCCAAAGAACCATTGGGAGGTTCCATATGCATTAGAGAGTGCAAGAAAAACTGGAACTACAGTTGTGTTTGTCCCAACAGTTATCAAATCAATTAATGATCACGAATTAGGTGGAATAATTAGATATGCACAAAAAAACCTTGACGTTGTTCATGCTGTAAACTTCCAGCCAGTCTCACTGACAGGAAGAATGGGCAAGAAAGAGCGTGAAAAATATAGAATCACAATTCCTGATTGCATCCAAAGAATTGAAGAGCAAACAGCTGGTGAGGTTACGGTAGACGACTGGTTCCCAGTTCCAAGTTGTATGCCACTGACAAACGTTATAGAGGCATTTTCAAGCAAACCAAAATACGAATTATCAATTCACTTTGCGTGTGGCGCTGGTACATACATATTTGAAGATCAGGAAACCAAAAAGTTTGTACCACTAACAAAGTTTGCTGATATTCAAGGAATGTTAGAACTCTTTGAAGACAAGGCAGAAGAAATCAGATCTGGCAAGAACAAATACTTTACAATGTTAGAGGTTGTACGAAAACTCTCAAGCTTTATAGATAAGAAAAAGCAACCGGCTGGGCTCGATTTGGCAAAGATGTTTGGTAATATATTGATGAAGAGATCTTTTGACTCTGTTGGTTCATGGCATGTCAAAGGATTGTTCTTGGGTATGATGCACTTCCAAGACAAGTACAACGAAGACTTGGAGAGACTACAAAGATGTGATATACACTATGTTACACCAGATCTTAGAATAATTCCATTCTGTGCTTTCAACGTAATCCCAGAATGGTATCGTGATAGAATTCAGAAAAAATATTCGACCACTGTAGAAGAATGGGAACAAAGAGTAGGCACCAAACTAGAAGATGGCCTGTACAGAGGAATCATGCGAAGAGGAGCAGGCGATGAATTAGCTGCAGGTTGTGCAAAAAGCCAGATGATGCACCAAGCTGCTCAAGCACTATCTTAATTCTACAAAAATTTCTAAATTAATTACATTTTATCATTTTATCATTTGGGCTATATCTATTCCCCGACAAATTTTCACATCATCTTGTGATGTCAGATACTCTAAGATTTTCTTGTACATTCTACCACCTTTCATTTGTAGTACATTATCATGCCAATTCACTGTTATGACATTGAAATCTGGATTCAATTTTCTACTATAGTTTAATGTATCTTCAAAAATCGTAACAACACGCTCTTCACTTATTTTCATATATGTAAACATGTACGCATCCATTAAAGTAAGTGGAAATTCTATAAGTTTATCAAATTTGTAGTAACCAATTTCATTATTGTCTATGCGATCTTTTGATTTCCTTACAGAAGAATCATAAGCAAATCCTAATCTTTGTAGCATTTTAGGTAATTCCGTAGAAAAACCAAGATAGTGCACTCTATTACCGTTAATCTTTGCATCAGTTAATTTCTCAAGTTTTGTTTTTTCTTCACGTATTTTTTCTATATTACTAATTGATGATGGATCAGAATGCAATCCTATCTCCCATCCTTTTTTTATTAGCAGCTTAATGTCATCTACATAATCTCTAAAATCACCATCTTCGTAGATAGTTCTAAAGAAAAAAGTAGATTTTATACCAAATCTTTCTTCAAGCTCAACGTAGTTGGGAATATTGTAATATGGGTTATTGATTTTAGCATTATCAAGAACTTCTTTTTCAAAACGATCTTTTCTTGCAATAATATGTTCCAAAGGAGCTCCCTCTCTTCTCCAATCTACGTCATGACTCAAAAAAACGAATTGCATTATGATTTCTATTTCATAATACTTAATTTAGTTTTGCAGTTGATGAAATAAACAAGTTCTAATTCCTAACCAATATGCTTGTTATAAAACACAAATATCTAAATTGTGATATCAATATAGCGAATTGATATGTTGATAAGATTTTTTTTAGACATGGGTGATCAATAGAATGAAAAGGATACTTGTAACTGGCGCTGGAGGTATTGGGGGTGTTAACTTCGTTAGAGCATTAAGAGCTTCAAAAGAAGAATTCTTTATAGTCGGTACTGATTTTAACCCATTTCATCTTCAATTTCCAAATGTAGATTTAAGGATTAATTCGCCAAGACATTCTGATCCTGCTTTCATCAAACTATTAGCTAAGATTATTGATGAAAATAAAATTGATTTTCTTCACCCACAACCTTCCTCAGAGGCACAAGTAGTTTCAAAAGAGCATATAACAATAAAAGCTAAGGTTCTGCTTCCAACAGCGAATGTTATTGGTAGAGACAAACTAGAAACGCAGATAATACTTGAAAAAAATGGCCTACCAATAGCAAAAACCAAAACAGTAAGCTCCCCAGAAATGATTGAGCCAACCTTCAACTCATTTAATCAAGAAAAAATCTGGGTAAGAACAAAAAAAGGAGCAGGCGGAAGTTTAAGTTTATTATGTAATAATTCCAAAGAAGCAAAACTTTGGATAAGTCTCTGGATAACAAAAGGCAAGGCTTTATTTGATGATTTTATGATTCAGGAATATTTACCTGGAAAAAATTTGGCCTGGGATAGTCTTTGGTACAAAGGAAAGATGATAGCTTCATTTACAAGAGAAAGACTAGAGTATCCATTCAAGCATATCTCTCCTTCTGGCATAACCGGTACTCCTACTGTGTCTAGAATAATTATTGACGAGCGTATTAACAAAATAGGTGAAAATGCAGTTAAAGCTATAGATCCACTTCCACATGGAAATTATGCAGTAGATTTGAAGGAGAACTCAGATGGAAGACCATGTATAACAGAGATTGATGCTGGTAAGTTTCATTCAACCACCCCTTTATGGGGATATATTTCTACTAAAATACAGGAAACGGAGCCGATGAAAAATCTTCCATACCTTTACGTTCTTTTAGGAATAGGAGAAATTGATCCTACAGTTTTAGGGCATGATATTTACCCTGAGGGACTATACTTATTGAGACACATAGATTGTGGAGACTGGCTTTGGCGTGAAAATGGTTTCAAGGTACAGATATTATGATTAAGTGTATAATTTTTGATCTAGATGGCACACTTATTCATTTGCCAATAAGATATGAAATAATTCGAAAAGATTTACAGAATCTCTTTAATACAAATAATGAATTTGTTCCATTGATATCATCTATAGTAAGCAATGCACCAGATGAAAATACGATTAGAAAAGCTTTTGATCTAATATGCAACGAAGAGCTTGTGGCTGTAGATAATTTTGAGATATTTGATGGTGCAATAAACTTACTAAATCAACTGAAATCTAATTTTTCATTGAATTTAGTTACGTTGCAATGTAGAAAGGCTACAGAGAAGATCATTTCCAAGATGAGTGTAAGCAATTTGTTCTCTTATGTGATAACTAGAGATGAAAGTTATAATAGAATAAATCAAATTGAAAAAATACTTGGATTGCTTAAGCTTACTGCCAATGAAGTTATCATGGTAGGTAATCGATTGAATGACATATCTTCCGCGAATAAAGTAGGATGTAGATCTATTTTAGTAAGTAAAAAAATACAACAAAGTGATAATAGAGTTCAAATTGTTGAACAATTATCAGATCTAAACGAGAAGCTTTTCAAATTTTAGATCTAATAACTCGAAGTATCTAATCTTTTTTCAATAAAGCAGCATATCTAAGATAAGTAGCTTTAGTCATAGCGAGTTTATCAATTTTATACTTCTAACCGTTTTTAAAAATTGCTTCAAATGTCTTCTATTATATAGGTAAATTATTAAGTAAAAGCGGTGATATTTTATGTGCATACTGCTATACCTTCAAAGGATTTTTTTGAATTTTTGATGTAAATAACTATTAAAGCAGATATTCCAATTTTTGGGTATTGAAGCTACTTTTCATTTCTCCTCGTTACAGTGGTGGGATTGGGGGGCATGCTACAATGCTTGCGGAAAAGTTGAGAGAACATGGTTTTGACGTTAGGCTTATGCATGTGCCACATATTCACATAAAAAATCTCAAAAATCCTAGTTTTGCTTTTTCTAGTACATTAAAAGCATTAATTGATAGAGACAGTTATGATATTGTTCATGCATTTAATGTGCCAGCAGCATTTGCCATGCGTTATGTTAGAGCAAAAAAGAAGGTTTTGTCTGTGCATGGAGTTTATTCTGATCAGGTGGGCATACTTCATTCAAGTACATTAAGTACAATGGTTAATACAGCTGAACCTCACATTTTGCAGTGGGCAGATAAACTAACAACTGATTCAAAAACAACACAAAGAGTATACAAAGCAAGATTTGGATTGGAATTTGAGCTTTTACCATCCGCAATTGATACATCGAAATTCAAAGATATTGTTGAAGTCTACAAGGCAGAGAATCAAGTGGCGTACATTGGAAGGGATAGTTTTGAAAAAGGAATTGATATTATCAAAAAGATAGAACCACGGATAAAAGGTAAAGTTGTTTATTGTACAGATCTTTCTTGGAAAGAAGCTATGACAATTCTTAAGGCATCCGCCCTTCTTGTTGTTCCATCTAGAATGGACAGTTTACCCACAGTGATAAAGGAAGCACATTACCTGAGAGTACCTGTTGTAGCAACTAATGTTGGTGACATACCAGAGCTAATTACAAATGATGTTAGTGGAATTCTTGTTCCTCCTGATGATGCTGATAAACTAGTAGACGCCATTAATTTATTACTTACAAATAAAGAATATGCAAAGAAACTTGCAGATAGGGGTCATGAATATGTTATAAATAACATGACTTGGGATATAGTTTTAAAGAAATACATTCAATTCTATGAAAAATTAGTTGACTAACTTTAGTATGATAATAGTTAATAAAATGACTCTCAAATCACACTTTAATTTTTAGAAACTATTTCGTTTAACCATTCTTCTAATTTCGTTTGTGGTTCCCAATTTAACAATTTTTTTGCCAAACTAATATTGGCTTGGCTTGTTCTTATATCACCTTCTAACGCATCATGATAAATTGGTTTTATTGTTAGTCCAGACGAATGTATGATCATATTTGCAAGGTCTAGAATAGACACAGCTATGCCTGTACCTATATTGATAAAAGCATAATCTACTTTGCTTTCCATTGCCATTAGATTTGCTCTTGCAATATCATCTACAAACACAAAATCTCGTACTTGCAAACCATCACCGTTAATGACAGGTGGCTTATGATTTGCAATATTCTCTATGAATTTTATAATTACACCGGCGTATGCACTTGATTGACCTTTTCCATACACATTGAAGTATCTTAATCCAATTACATGAACCCCTAACTTTGCATATTTTTCAGCTAGATATTCAGCTTCTAATTTTGTATTACCATAAGGGTTAAGTGGCTTTCTTTCACAGTCTTCCTTAATTGGAATCATTGTTGTATTACCATAAACACTAGAGCTGCTTGCAAATACTACTTTAAAACCAAATTCTTTGGCAAGTTTAAAGATATTTTCTGTTCCTTTTACGTTGACATTGTAATATTCTTGTTGCCTAGTAAAAGATTCTTGTACTACAGTAAGCGCAGCTTCATGGAATACACCATCTACATTTTTAACAACACTTCTCAATTTATCGTAATCTAATATGTCGATTTGAAGAAATTTGATTTTGTTTCTAACATTACTTAAATTCTCTATCCTACCACTATGAAGATTATCTATTACAATTACAGAATGTCCTTGTTTCACTAAGTATTCCACTAAATGGCTTCCAATGAATCCTGCTCCTCCAGTTACAACTAAATTCACATTCATCGCTTGTGTAACGGCATCTTTAAGTTTT
>JBOGRG010000001.1:0-31563 GCA_050749365.1 Nitrosopumilaceae archaeon | reverse complement strand
AGTATTTTGGCATCAGTCTTAATTTGGTCTTTGCAGAAAGAGCAATTATTGATATAATTGCAACTGCAAGTACCAAAGCTGCTATTGCGCCAAACTCTGGAACTATGAAGGTACCAATGATCTCTATCTCTTCAGTTTCACCGGGGAATGGAATCATTAGAGTTCTGTCAGTAGATGTTGTCTCTGTTTCGGCAGCATCTGCGCTTTCCTCACCATTTACTAGAACAAAGAATTGATCATCCTCACTATTGATCTTTGCATCGATCAATGCCCGTGGTAGGGTTATGGTTAATACTCCGCCGTCAGGATCTGTTGTTTCTATAGCTAATAGAAGAGATTTGGATTCTACATCAGCCTCGATTCCCAACAGCCTGCCGCCAATAATGCTGTACTTGAGGTCAAAGACAGAATCTCCAACTGTTACCCTGATAGTCTTTCCTGAAACACCAGCAGAACCACTAAACTCAAATGTTGTTTCGGCTGTTCTACTTTCGCCGCCATACTGAACTTTCACTGTGTAGGTACCAGCAGCTTTCCATAAAATACCGCCAGCAGTAATTTCTACAGAATATGTCTTATCAGTTCCAAGCTCTACTTGTTCAGCGGTGACCAAATTACCGATAGGATTGATAACTCTGACAGTAATTGGAATGCCAGAGATGTAGTCCTTTGTTTGACCGGATATGATGATGGTTTCTCCATCGGCATATGATCCTTTGTCAGTTGTAACAGTAATTGGTACCATGTCCAAAGGACTTTCCTGTGCAAAAACTGGCACAGTTACTATAGCTGTAACCAGAATTGCAAGTAAGATAAATCCCTTAAAACTGGTACTCATCTTGTTTGAATCTTGTTTTTTCACTATTTAAGGTTACGGAAAAAAATGTTGACAGAAAATGGTAAATTCAAAGGCGATCAAACCGATTACATATATATTAACCTCTCGGCGCAGCTTTCGTAGTTTGTGGATAATTAGTATATTTACAGCTAATGTTGTTCAAGGGGTTATTTATCGTGTTAACTAAAAAAGATCACATTCTTGTTCCAGATCATGTTTATGTTCCAAAGCATGAAATAATGACTAAAAAAGAAGCCGAAGAGGTCTTGGAGAAGTTTCATACCAAGCCGACGGAGATGCCACTTATTTACGAAACTGATCCTGCAATCAAGGGATTGGGAGTAAAGCCAGGTGATATGATAAAGATTACAAGAAAGAGTGCAACAGCAGGCGAGAGTATCTATTATAGATATGTGGTAGAAGAATAATGAAAAACATCTCAAACAAACGGTGGCCAATTATTCAGGATATACTAAAACGTGAGGGAATAGCACGGCAACACCTTAACTCATATGACGAGTTTTTGGAGCGTGGTCTTCAAAGTATAATCGATGAAGTAGGACAGATAGAAATTGAAAGTGCAGAGTATCCATACAAAATTCAGCTTGGCAAGCTAAAACTTCAGCAAGCAAGAATGATGGAGCTTGATGGTTCCATAACACATATAGCTCCTATGGAAGCAAGGCTAAGAAATGTTACATACGCATCTCCTGTAATGCTTGAAGCAAGTGTAGTAGAGGATGGGAAAATTCTAGAATCACGATTTGTCCACATTGGTGACATGCCAGTCATGGTTAGATCAAATGCTTGTATTCTGCATAATCTATCTGATCAAAAACTAGTTGAGCATGGTGAGGATCCAAACGATCCAGGAGGATACTTTATCATAAATGGATCAGAACGAGTAATTGTTGGATTAGAAGATCTTTCTTATAATAAAATCATCGTTGACAAGGAAACAATTGGAGGAAATACAGTATTCAAGGCAAAAGTATACTCATCCATTGTTGGTTATCGCGCAAAGCTAGAACTTGTCATGAAAAATGATGGACTTATTGTTGCAAAAATTCCAGGTTCTCCTGTTGATATTCCCGTAGTTACTCTGATGCGAGCACTGGGACTTGAATCCGATAGAGAAATCGCAGCTGCAGTTTCACTTGTTGACGAAATTCAAGACGAGCTTGAAGCTTCGTTTGAAAAATCAGGTGATGTGCCAACTGCAAAAGATGCTATAGTATACATCAGTAAGAGAATTGCTCCTGGAATGCTTGAAGAATTTCAAATAAAAAGAGCAGAGACGTTGCTTGACTGGGGTCTGTTGCCACACCTTGGTAAACATCCTGATAATAGGAAAGAAAAGGCTCAATTTTTGGGTGAAGCAGCTTGTAAATTAATTGAACTAAAGCTTGGTTGGCTCATTCCAGATGACAAAGACCATTACGGAAATAAAGTCATAAAGTTTGCAGGCCAGATGCTTGCAGATCTATTCAGAACAGCCTTTAGAAACTTGGTGCGTGACATGAAATACCAACTTGAGAGATCAGGTCAAAAGAGAGGAATTAACGCAGTCGCAGCTGCTGTTAGACCAGGTATAGTAACTGATAAGCTAAACAATGCAATTGCTACAGGAAATTGGGGAAGAGGAAGAGTTGGAGTAACACAGTTGCTTGACAGAACAAACTATCTTTCAACCATAAGCCATCTACGAAGAATCCAATCACCACTTAGTAGAAGTCAGCCCAATTTTGAAGCAAGAGATTTGCATTCAACACACTTTGGTAGAATTTGTCCAAGTGAGACTCCAGAAGGTTCAAACTGTGGACTGGTAAAAAATCTAGCACTATCTGCAATCATCTCAGTAAATGTTCCATCAGAGGATATTGTTGAGAAACTCTATGATCTTGGTGTGAACTATGTTTCAGATGCAAAAGACGAGCTCAAAAAGGAAGGAGCAAGGATCTTTGTAGATGGGAGACTAATTGGATACTATAAAGATGGACAAAAGCTTGCCGATTCTTTACGAGAACTTCGGAGAAGCTTTAAGATGCATCCACATATTGGGATATTTTTGTATCAGTCTAATATAGAAGGTGCGACAAAAAGACTCTATGTCAATTGTAATGCAGGAAGAGTATTACGTCCATTAATAGTTGTTAAAGACAACAAACCCCTCTTGACACAAGATCTAATAGACAAGATTAGTAAAAAATTCATTTCATGGAACGACCTTCTGCACATGGGAGTAATCGAGTTAGTAGATGCAAACGAAGAAGAAAACTGTTATATTGCAATGGATGAAGAAAACGTCAAAAAACACACCCATATGGAAATATTTCCATCTGCAATTTTGGGTGCGGGCGCATCCATCATACCATATCCCGAACACAATCAATCTCCAAGGAACACATACGAATCTGCTATGGCAAAGCAAAGCCTAGGATTCTCAACACCGTTAATGAACGCAAGTACATATGTAAGACAACATTTTATGTTATATCCACAAACCCCAATCGTAACAACAAAAGCCATGGGGCTTTTGGGACTTGAGGAAAGACCGGCAGGACAAAATTGTGTTGTGGCTGTATTGCCTTTTGATGGCTATAATATAGAAGACGCCATAGTTTTGAGCAGATCCTCAGTAGAGCGAGGACTTGGACGAACTTTCTTTTACAGAATTTATGAAGCTGAGGCAAAGCAGTATCCTGGTGGAATGCGTGACAACTTTGAGATTCCAAATGCAGAAGGAAATATACGCGGATACCGAGGGGACAAGGCTTACAGATTGTTAGAAGAAGATGGTGTAATTGCAACAGAATCTATGGTTCAAGGCGGAGATATTTTGATCGGAAAGACCAGCCCTCCTAGATTCATGGAAGAATACAGAGAATTTGAGGTAAAAGGACCCTATAGACGAGATACCTCAATAGGAGTAAGACCATCTGAAAACGGAGTTGTCGATACAGTAGTTATGACTCAGTCGCACGATGGTGGTAGGATGTACAAAATTAGAGTAAGAGATGTACGAATTCCTGAAATTGGTGACAAGTTTGCTTCACGACATGGTCAGAAAGGAGTTGTTGGCTTGCTTGTAAATCACGAGGATTTGCCATACACATCTGATGGGATTGTTCCTGATGTTTTGATTAATCCACATGCATTCCCGTCAAGAATGACAGTTGGAATGTTTCTTGAATCAGTAACAGGAAAGGCGGCAGCTCTACGTGGAACAAAGATGGATGGCTCTGCATTTGTAGGAGAAAAATTAGAAGATGTAAAAGTAGTCTTGGAGTCTGCAGGCTTCAAATATTCTGGAAAAGAAATTATGTATGATGGAAGAACAGGGAAGGTCTTCCCAGCAGAAGTTTTCATTGGCGTTGTATACTATCAGAAGCTTCACCACATGGTTGCAGACAAGATTCATGCTAGAGCCAGAGGACAGGTTCAGATGTTGACAAAACAACCAACGGAAGGACGTTCACGTGGGGGCGGTCTTAGATTTGGAGAGATGGAAAGGGATTGTCTAATTGCATATGGAGCTTCAATGATGTTAAAAGACAGATTACTTGATGAATCAGACAAGGCTGACATTTACATTTGTGAAAGATGTGGACTCGTTTCATATTATGATATAAAGCAACGACGATTTGTTTGTCGGGTTTGTGGTGACAAGGCAAAGGTAACATCCATTTCAGTTGCCTATGCATTCAAGCTATTGTTGCAGGAAATGATGAGTTTGGATGTGGCTCCAAGACTCTTGATAAAGGAGAGAGTATAATGGCACTTGAAACAATAAAGGTAATTGATGGAATAAGATTTTCTGTATGGTCTCCTTCTGAAATTAGAAAATATTCAGTTGCAGAGATCACGGCACCAGAAACATACGATGAAGATGGTATGTCGGTACAAGGCGGATTAATGGATGGTAGATTAGGTACACTAGAACCAGGGCAAAAATGTCTAACATGTGGAAACACCGCAGCAAGGTGTCCTGGGCACTTTGGTCACATAGAATTGGCTGAGCCAGTTTTGCATATTGCATTTATCGATAACATATACAAACTTCTCTTAACTACGTGCAGATCATGCTCTAGATTAAAAATTCTACAAGAAGAACTTGAACAATATCATAAAATAATGAGCAAAGAAGCTGCATACACCGTAATATCTATCAAACATATTCCTGACGAAATTATAGAAAAGGCAAAAAAAGAAAAGACCTGCCCGCATTGTGACAAATCTCAATATGATCTAATATTTACAAAGCCAACTATCTTTATTGAAAAGACAGAACTTGGAGAAAATAGATTACTTCCAATTACAATTAGAGAAAGATTCTCACATATGATTGACGATGACTTGAAACTTTTGGGGTATGATCCTACTACTGCAAGACCAGAATGGTTTGTTTTACAAGTTTTACCTGTTCCTCCAGTCACAGTAAGACCATCCATAATTTTGGAAACAGGAATTAGATCAGAAGATGATCTTACACATAAGCTTGTAGACATAATCAGGGTAAACCAAAGATTGAAAGAAAGCAAAGAAGCAGGAACTCCTCCGCTTATTGTACAAGACCTTGTTGACTTATTGCAATATCATACAACAACATACTTTGATAATGAAGTTTCTGGAATTCCGCAAGCTCATCACAGATCGGGAAGACCTTTAAAAACTCTAACCCAAAGACTGAAAGGAAAAGAGGGACGATTCAGAGGTTCGCTTTCCGGAAAAAGAGTAGACTTTTCTAGCAGAACTGTGATTTCTCCAGACCCTAGCCTTGACATAGCTGAAGTTGGGGTTCCAGAATCCGTTGCAATTAAACTTACAATACCAGAAGTCGTTACAGAATGGAACATTGAAAGATTAAAGAAACTTGTAATTAATGGTCCAAATAAATTTCCTGGTGCAAATTATATAGTGAGGCCTGATGGAGTAAAGATCCGACTTGACTTTGTAGAAGACAGAGAAGCAATAGCAAGTAACATTGAACTTGGTTACCTAATAGAAAGACACCTTTCAGATGGTGATATAGTAATGTTCAACCGACAACCTTCTTTGCATCAAATGTCAATTATGGCTCATTACGTCAGAGTCTTACCCGGTAAGACTTTCAGACTACATCCATCGGTATGTCCTCCATACAATGCTGATTTTGATGGAGACGAAATGAATCTGCACGTGCCACAAAGTGAAGAAGCCAGGGCAGAGGCAATTCTTTTAATGCGAGTCCAAGATCAATTAATTTCTCCAAGGTATGGTGGTCCAATAATAGGAGCACTACGTGACTTTATCACAGGAGCATATCTGCTCACAAAGGATGGAACAACACTTACTCAACAAGAATTTGCAAACCTCGCAATGATTGCTGGATATGAAGGAACCTTACCAGAACCTGCAATTAAAAACAAAAGTGGTTGGTTGTATACTGGAAAACAGCTATTCTCACTTTTCATGCCAAAAGACTTTAACTATATAATAACATCCAAGTGGTCCAAAGGAACAAAAGGTCCTGCAAAAGATGTCGTGATCAAAAATGGGCAACTAATTAGCGGTGTAATTGATAAAGCCTCCATAGGAGCAGAAGAGCCAGACAGCGTACTGCACAGAATAGCAAAGGACTATGGGTATGCAGAAGCAAAGAAATTCCTTAATTCTATTCTGGTAATGTTAAAACAGTTTATCACACATTATGGATTCAGCTACGGATATTCTGATTTGGAGCTTTCACAAAAAACAAAGGACTCAATCTTAGCTGGAATACAAGAAGCATATGACAAAGTTTATGATCTCATCTCTCAGGCAAAAAAAGGGACGTTGCAATTAAGTAGAGGATTATCTGCGGAAGAAGCGTTGGAGGCATACATTGTAAATGAGCTATCAAAGGCAAGAGACAAAGCTGGTGGTATGGCAGACAAATCTTTTGACGAAACGAACTCTGGTAGAATAATGGCAACAACAGGTGCAAGAGGTTCTTCATTAAACATAGGACAGATGGCAGGAGCTTTGGGTCAACAATCTATCCGAGGAAGAAGAATACAAAAAGGATATAACAATAGGGCCTTGCCACACTTTAAAGAAAATGATACAAATCCAGACGCAAAAGGCTTTGTAAAATCAAACTATAGAGACGGTCTATCTACTCTAGAATTTTTCTTTCATGCGATGGGAGGACGTGAGGGACTTGTAGATACTGCAGTCAGAACTCAACAAAGCGGTTACATGCAGCGAAGACTGATCAATGCACTTGAACATCTCAAATTAGAATATGATGGAACCGTTCGAGATTCACATGGTCACATAATACAATTCTTGTATGGCGAAGATGGAATCGATGTTGCAAAAAGTGATCACGGCGAAGCCTTCAGAATTGAGAGGCTGATAGAATCTGAAACTATTGTTGATTCTGGAAAAAAGGCAACAAAGGAAGAGATTACTGAACTTGCCAAAAAATACACAAGATCGTTCAATCCAAGACTAGTAAAGCTGGTTCATGATGCATTACTTGAATCAAAACTCAGTAAGGACGGAGTAGAAAAAGTATGTAAGAAAGCATTAGAGTTATATGAAAAAGCAAAAGTCGAACCCGGTCAGGCAGTCGGAATAGTAACTGCACAATCCATAGGGGAACCAGGTACCCAGATGACTCTGAGAACATTTCACTTTGCGGGAATCAGAGAAAGAAATGTAACCCTTGGTCTTCCAAGATTGATTGAGCTAGTTGATGCACGTAAAAAACCAGTAACGCCCACAATGGACATATATCTTGATGCAAACTACCAAAAATCAAAAGAAAAAGTAATCAAAGTTGCTCGTGAAATTTTGCACACAAAAATCAGCGCACTAATATCAAGCACGGAGACCGATTACTCCACAAAGATAAAACTGAATCTTAATCCAGACAAGCTAAAGGAAAGAGCGTGTACAATTGCTGATGTAGTAGAGGCGTTACAATCATCAAAAAAGAAATTTGAAATTGAAACCAGCGGAAATTATATTGCACTTTCTCTTTCTGAAGAAGCTGACGCACAAACAATCCTTGCTCTCAGGAATAAAGTTCTTGGAACAAAAGTAAAAGGTGTGGCAGATGTGGAAAGAGTTACTATAGTACAACAAGGTGAGGAGTGGGTCATACAGACATCTGGTTCTAATATAGCAAAAGTTTTGGAAATTGAAGGAATTGATAAGAAAAACATACGCACAAACAATGTTTTTGAAATTGCAAACACGCTTGGAATTGAGGCTGCACGAAATGCATTGATAAATGAACTTAGCTCAACACTTGAAGATCAGGGTCTAGAAGTTGATATTAGATACATCATGCTTGTTGCAGATTTGATGTGTTCAAGAGGATACATGCAACAAATTGGGCGACATGGAATTGCTGGAACAAAGACAAGTGTACTAGCACGAGCTGCATTTGAGATTACGGTTCCGACTATTGCAGAAGCTGCATTAGCAGGTGAAGTTGAGCGTCTAAAAGGAGTAACAGAAAATGTAATAGTGGGAGCAAACATCCCGATAGGAACTGGAACTGTAGATCTATACATGAAAGTGGTAGAAGATGGCTAAACTTTTAGAAAAACTGATCAAGGACGCCATGGAGGATAACAAATGTTTGCTTGGTGCAAAAGAAGTGGTTGGTTCCATGAAAGATTCCAAGCTTGTAGTACTCTCAGAATCTGTCCCAAAAAATATGTTACAAAAGATACAAGAAACCGCCAAGAATTCAAAGGTGCCTGTTTTAAACTTTAAAGGCTCATCTGTTACTCTTGGAAGACTTTGTGGTACACAATTTAGAATCTCCGTGCTTTCATTAAAAACTTTGAGTGAGACAAACCTCAAATCGATTTTAAAGGAAGCAGAACAGGAGTTACAACAATAAATGTCTTTTTTTTCTGCAATTTTTTATGAAGCTTTAAATGAGACACTAAAGGAACGAGCTTAAAATAGGCAAAGACATGACAGAGACAATCAAACTCACTACTGATCAAATCAAACTTATGTCGCTATTCCAAAATGTTACAGGCGCAACAGCGCGTGATTGTATTGAAGATGAAAAACTTGATAGAGTAATATTTGTTGTAAATCAAGGTAAGATGGGTCTTGCAATTGGAAAGGGAGGAACAACCATTCGAAACTTACAAAATGTTGTAAAAAGAAATGTTGAGCTTGTTGAATATGCAGAAGAACCAACAGAATTTCTCAAAAACATCTTAAATCCAAAATTAGTCTCGGAAGTTAAAATAAACAAGAGACTTGATGGTTCAATGCAAGCAATAGTTTTAGTTGATCCAAAGAAGAAAGGAATAGTAGTGGGACGAGAGGGTCGTAATGCTGAAAAAGCACGGCTTCTTGCTAAGAGATACTTTCAAATCTCTAGTGTTCTAATACAGAGTCCAGAAAAAATAATGGAGTAATATCATGGCAAAATCTCCACTGGGTCTGTTTTCTGGAAGAGTTCTAAAAGATAAAAGAAAGAGACAGAGATGGGCTATAGGTACTTACAAAAGAAGAAACTTGGGTCTTGATAAAAAAGCAAGTCCACTAGGTGGTGCTCCGCAAGCCCGTGGTATTGTTTTAGAAAAAGTAGGGATTGAGGCAAAACAGCCAAACTCAGCAGTTCGTAAATGTGTTCGTGTCCAACTTATAAAAAACGGAAAGACTGTTACTGCATTTTTACCAAAAGACGGTGCAATGAATTTTGTTGATGAGCACGATGAAGTGCATGTGGAAGGGATGGGCGCATCTATGGGAGGTGCAATGGGAGATATTCCGGGTGTGAGATGGAAGGTCTTCAAGGTAAACGGAACTTCGCTAAAAGAACTAGTCTATGGAAAGAAAGAAAAGCCTAGGCGATAAAAATGGGAGAGACGGCAAATCTTCTACTTTTTAGGAAATGGGACCTTTCACAAATTGATATAAAAGATCCAGGGCTAAAAAATGCAATATCATTAAACAAGACCATAATGCCCTTGACCTTTGGTCGTTCAGCGCTAAAGAGATTTAACAAGGCCGAAATCAACATAGTGGAAAGGCTTGCAAACAAGCTTTTACATTTTGGAAAACGATATGCAAAAAACACAGGCAGGATGGGTGGAAAGAAGACCCGTTCAATTAACACAGTAAAGGCTGCATTGGAAATCATACATCTAAGAACAGGCAAAAACCCAGTTGAAGTTTTGGTAAGAGCGATTGAAAATTCGGCTCCAAACGAGGATACAACAAGAATAGTGTATGGTGGTACTGTCTATCACGTATCAGTGGATGTAGCGCCTTTGCGAAGAGTAGACCTTGCATTAAGATTTATTGCAGAAGGTGTAAGGGATTCATCATTTTCAAATCCAAAGGCAATGGAGGAAAATCTCGCAGAACATCTGATAATGGCTGCAGCAAACGATATGAATGCTCCTTCTATCAAGAAGAAAAACGAGCTTGAAAGAATAGCGATGGCCTCAAGATAAACTTCATTGTTTTTATCAACAAAAAAGTAGCCCGAGGCAGATTCGAACTGCCGTCTCCAGGTATCCTCTCATAAGATCCAGAGCCTGGAATCCCTAACCCAAAATTGTTTGGCCACTAGACTATCGGGCTACCGAAACGACTTGATTAGCTGAGAATATAATTATTTGGTACTTGTTTCGCGTACTGCAGTTGCATAATCACAATCCGCTTTAAGTCTCATATATGGAATTAATCTGTAATGAATTGAATAAAGATCATTTTCTTTGTAAAGAATTCCTTTTAATAAAAGTGAGACAAAACCTCCTGCTATTCTTGATGGTGGAATGTTGAATTCTTTACATGCCTCATCACGCTTTTTCTTATACTGTTCCATTGTAAAACTAATACCGTTTAATTCTAAAATTAGTGGCCACATGACTTTTTCCCACGTAAATCTTCGGTTCTGAGTAGCAGAAGCGTACTTACCTTTCTCTTGTAACATTGACAACATTCAAAAGTTTCGTTGTAATTTATTAGTTGATGCGTAAAGAGCTTGAGGAATCACTTGAACTTTTATCAAGAGATTGGGATGTTGACCAAATCATATATGATTTCATTTTGGGAAAACGTAATGATGTTTCAGAATTTGTAATAAAAGTACATGATGTTATATTTCACATTCCATATCTAACAAAAGCTGATAGATACATTCTCTGGAAGTGTTATTGGCCTGATTGTCACAACTGTTGTAATCGACAGGGAAGACTTCCACTTACATCTGATGATCTTATTACGATTGGAAAGAATTTGAAATACCACAAGACTTCGGATTTTATAAAAAATGAGACTAACATTGCTACGTGGCAGGAAAGTGGGCCATCTGGTAACATCAAAACTATGATGACCATGATTAATCTGAAGCGAAAAAAAGATGAGACAGAAACAGAAGACGGAACACACATGCCGTGCAGATTTCTAGATGACAAAGGTTATTGTGGTCTGCATCCTGGAAGGCCGGGAGTTTGTTACCTGTATCCATTTTCTTCTTGGCTTGAAAACGAACATGGAAGAGCACGAGTTCATGCTAGTTTTCAATTTACAGGAGATTGTCCTGGCTTTTATCTCGCAACATCCGTAGATCAGATGAAAGACATCCTTTTTGAATATTCTAAAATCATATATGACTACAATATGAGCTCAAACAGGACAGCAAGAGAAGGCTTTGGATCTGTGATTATGGGGGTCTAAGCCTTTGCAACGTTTATCATATCACCAATGTGAATTTCCATTCCGAATCTTTTTTCATTCTTTTTCATGTAACGATATATTGCTATAAGATCTGCAAAGTGTTTTAGCATACCAAATTTGTTATCCATCTTGTTTCTAACAAATGATAACACCTTGGAGTATATTGCGAATTTCTCAAGTATCTGTTTTTTGTATCTGTCATTATTTCCTAGATTTTCTATGAATATGTCTGCACATGTCATGGTTGGTATGATTCCCTCTCCTAAAAGTGGGTAAACCGTTCCAATTGACTCCCCAACACCAACAACCTTTCCATGATAGAATGGTTCACACATGTCTGGCGTCGCAAGGCGTACGGGCCTTCCCACTGTTTTGATTATCTTTCCACCGTGTTTTTTCAAAAATGTGTTTGTCTCTTCTACATGTTTTCGATTCCTGTCACCTGCACCTATGTGAGCATATTTTTTTCCTAATGGAAAATACCAGAAATACCCACTAATTGAGGAAAATGGTTTTAGGTAAAAATCATTAAAAGGAACTTGGTCTTCGTATTCTATTTTGTGTTGATATGTGGGCACATAAAAATCGCTCATAGGTTTTGGAAGATATGTTCTGTAAAAACCAGTAGCATCAACTATAAGATCAAATTCAGACTCAAGATCTTCTAGCTTTGGTGTCGTGTTGTAGTGTATCTTACATCCATTAGCCATGTCCTGTATAAGACGAATTTTATCATATGTGCATAAACCCATCAGTTTTATGTTGAATCTCTCAGAATTCATATCTATGTACATGTTTTTTCCATCATGTATCACATAATCATTAAAGTCAAGACCACATTTTTCTGCAAATTTTTGCATAGGTCCCTTTGTAGTGCCCCACGCACATATGGAGTCATGAGTCTCCCGAGAAGATCTTTCAAAGCCAACTACTTCATGCTCATTTTTCAATCTAGAAAGAAGATACCCGCCGGCAACCCCAATCCCAACAACTGCTATTTTCAATTAAATCTATATTCTAAAAATACCTAATAAAAGGATGTTTAGTATTCCATATTATTCTAAATTGTGATATCATCATAATTTTACTCGATAAAGATCGCTGGCTTGTAAGGTCTAGCACTCTTGCTCTTATTTTTTGGATCATACCTCTCCGGATCTGATTCTGAGAATATCTGTAAACTTATGCCAAACTCTTTCTGTACTAAAGAAACTAACTCAGCAAGGATCTTTTTCTCATCCATAAGGCCAGTCAGTACTTTTGATTGCCTTAATTCTATGGGTTCAGAGAGAATGTCATTAATTGTCTTTTTAACAAAATCTGGATCTTTTTTAACTAATTCTGTTTCCTTATCTGCAATAAGTGATTTTATTAAAACTCCTACATTCATCTCACCTTTGATGACACTTGCAAGAATCTTCTGATACGCCTTTATCTTCCATGGGTCAGATGTATAAATAATAATTTTTTTTGGAATCATTTTGGTTACTTTGAGTATGTTCTTGATATCCTCCGTGGTTGACTTTAGAAGGTTTTCTGATTGGTTAGATGTCTCATCAATTTCACTATCAACCACCGTAGGCCAAAGTGATTTTGAAACAGCGCCGCTATTTCCTAATTTTTCCCACATCTCTTCTGCAATATGAGGTGCAAAAGGCGAAAGCATAGCTACTCGTACAGATAACACTTCGTGCAGTGTACCAGATACGTCAGTTCTGTTCTTGGCCTCAGCTCTTTTTAGATACCATTGTATGTTAGAATCAAATTCGTGCAGAACATAGTGAAGGGCCTCTCGTATTCTCATTTTTTCCATAGCTGTAGTGGTTTTGAAAATAAGATGCTGTAGTCTACTTTTGAGCCATCTGTCCTCTTGTAGATTTGCAGTTTCTTTTGGTTTGTATTTCAAGCAGTCATCCAATATGCTTTCAAGCTTGTTTTTGATTCCCTTTATTGCATCTAAATTAAAATCTGCATCTTGCAAAAGCTCTGCAGAGATCAGGATGGCCAATCTGACGGGATCAGCTCCATACGTTCGTATTGCATCACGCAGAGGTATGATGTTTCCCATGGATTTAGACATCTTCATTCCATTCATCAGAACTGAACCATTCACTACAATCTCTTCTGGCCAGTACTTTTTTGGAAAAATTGCGATATGATTGAATATAAAAAATGTTAAGTGATTTGGAACAAGATCACGACCTGAATGTCTAGCATTAACAGGATAAAAGTATGCAAATTCATCTCTGATATGATCTAAAAGATCTTGTGTGATTTTGCAATCTGCAGCAACTTTTTGTGTTTCTCCTCCTCCAAAAAACATGTAATTGAAAAATTCATCACTAAGGTTTTCTGCGATGATTTGTTTTTTGTTTACATATTTTGCTAGAATATAGTATGCCATATAGATTACAGAATCAGATAGACTTTCGATTATCCAGTTTTTATCCCACGGGAGTTTCGTTCCTAGACCATGTTGTCGTGCACATGCTCTCTCTCGCAACCAATCAATCACATAATTAAATTCGTTGCGTATCTCATCTGGCAGGATCTTCATTTCGTTTATACAAAAATGTGCGTCTTCTTTCCATTTTTTGTTGGAATAATCCAAAAACCATTGGTCATTTAATATTTTAACAACGCATTCTGTTCCACATCTGCATCTTATTGGACCATCGTTTAATTCATACAAAATATCAGCATTATTGTTTCTCAAAATCCACTTCTTTATATCGTCCTTTGCGTCAGCAACAGTTTTTCCTGCAAACCTACCTGTGTTCTGTTTTAACCTGCCTCCATAGAATTCTTTACTATAAAGCTCCTTTGTAGCTTCTTCAAGAACTGGATTGTTTTGGTTTTCAATCTTGAACTTTTGCACTACTTCTTTTGCAGGAATTTCTCCATATCCTTCTGTATGTATTATAGCGATGGGATTGATTGATTTAGCAATCTCCAAAAGATTTTGCTTAATCTTAATTGAACCTTTCTTGATATCTTCAAGTGCCTGATAATCAAATGGAGCATGAGCTGGAACCGACATAACTATACCTGTACCGTTTTGGCTTTTAACAAAACTTGCTGGAAATATTGTGATGCCAGAATCTCTTTCTGGTACTTTCACACTTTTTCCAACAAGCTCGGAGCCTTTTATTTCACCACCAAATGTGACTTTTTTGTTCAAATACTCTAGCTTTTTAGCACATTCTGCACTTACAATCCAATTTTCGCCATCGACGTTAACGGTTTTGTATATGACATCTGGATTTATCCATAGATTTGTCACACCAAATATAGTCTCTGGCCTGAGTGTTGCAGTAGGTATAACATACTTATCATATCTGAACTTGATTAGTATGTATTCGGTAAAATCTGGTTCTACATCTCCAATAGTATCGTGCTGTGATACAGGGTTTTGGTCTTTTGGGCACCATCCAACGGGATGAGATCCTTGAATGACTAGATTCTTATTTTTTAGTTTTCGGAACTGCCATTCTATGAACTTGTTGTATGCAGGATCAATTGTTGTAAACTCCCTTCTCCAATCTATAGAATATCCCATCTCTATCATGCCCAACTTTATTTCCTGATGAAAATAATTCGCAATTTTTACAGGTTCTGAAAATTCCAATATGCTTTCTTCTGGTACTTTGTAAAGTGTTCTAAATGTTTCAATCAACTCCTTGTCATTCTCTTGTACACGTCTGGCCATGCCAAGTATTGGAGTACCAGTATAGTGAAAACCCATTGGAAAAAGTACATTGTATCCACGCATTCGCATAAATCTTGCATGGACGTCTGCCAGAGTGTACGTCCTTCCATGACCTATATGTTGTGGAGAATTTGGATACGGATAAGCCACAGTCACAAAGAATTTCTTTTGATCGTTTGGATCTGCTTCAAAATATTTTTCATCAAACCATTTTTTTCTCCACTTGGTTTCAATTGAGGGCCAGTCTATCACAAAATCACTTTTCCAAAATTGATTGTTCTGCTGCAAGGAGGGCATCCTTTAGCCTTGAAGTATCTTTCCCACCTCCTTGACCAAAAATATCGGTTCCTCCTCCAGAACCGCCAAGAATCTCTGATACATCTCGCACCAAATCTCCTGCCTTTTTGATTTTTGCTGCCTCAGAGCCCGCAAACGCAACTATTTTTATTCCATAATTTTTCAAAATCAAGGCACAGTATATCATGGACAAATCCATTTTGATTACTTGCTCGCCTATTGCAATATGGAATTCCTCATCTAATTCTTCATCCACTGTACAGTAGAGTTTTATTTTTCCAAGGTTCTTTGCGTCTGTGATTACATTTCTTGCAATAGATATAGAAACTCGTTTAATGAGATGTTTTAGTTTCTTTTTTGACGAATCAGCATCTTGCATAACATGTTCGAACGATTCTAGAAGTTTTTCTTTACTAGAGCCTAGAGACTTTACCACCTGAGAAATTTTTCTGTCCTGATTTTGAGTATACTTTACTGCTGCATCTCCAGAAACAAATTCCATTCTTACTACACCATCTTGAATCCTTTCAGCTTTTGTTATTTTTATCAGTCCTATCTCTCCAGTTTTTTTTACGTGAGTTCCACCACACGCTTCAACATCAAAGCCCTCAATGTTTACAATTCTAACTAACTTTACTGGAACCACTCCTCCTTGGTATATTCTGAATCCAAATTTTTGTTCGGCATTACCACGTTCATATTCATTTATAATAATTGGGATGTTTTTTCTGATAGTGGAGTTTGCCAAATCTTCTATCTTTACAATGTCTTCTTCTGTAAGGTTTGAATGATGAGTTATGTCAAGTCTCCCATAGTCTTTTTCCTTGAATGCGGAATGTTGCCAAACCCAAGACCCTAACGTGTTTCTTGCAGAAGCATTAAGCATATGGGTACTAGTATGGTTTCGAGTTACACCATATCTGCGCTCTGAATCTATTGTGCATTTCACTTTCTCTCCCTCTCTTGGAACTCCTCCTCTCAATTCGTGTATCACAATATTTCCATGCTTGTTTACATCAATGACATCAAAGGAGTCAATCTTTCCATAATCTGGCTCTTGGCCTCCACCCCTTGGATAGAATGATGTCCTATCCAAAACGACCATCTTTGTATTTAACACCTTGAGAACTATAGCTTCAAACTCAATAGGATCATCTTTATAGTACAAAAGATCAGTGTCTAGAATTCCATCTAGATTGAATTCATCTTTTTTTTCTACTTTATCTGCTTGATGCAGATCTGATAATCTTTCATAAAATGTAGACGGAATTTCTGAAATTATCTGTACCTCCTTTAGAAAATCAGGCGTTATGCCATCAGATTCATACAACCTAATAAGATCATCTACTGTTAGTTTTTTGTTTTGATTCTTTAGTGTATTTGCAATGTTTTTCATTCTGACTTTAGACTCACCGTATCTCTCCCTTTCTATTCCGATTATGGTTTTAACGTCCTCACGGGTTTCTTCTAATTCCGGATACGATGATTTTAGATAATCAATATGCATATCTGCAAGTTCTTTTAGGTTTAGGTCCCAACCAAGTCTATCCATTGTAGCTACTGCTCTTCGAAGTATCATTCTTAGGTTATATCCGCCACCAACATTACTTGGTAGCGCACCGTCAGAAATTGCAAACACCAATGTCCTTAGATGATCAGCAATTAGGTAGATTCCCTCAAGTGGTACTATTATTTTATTGAACATTGCATCGTCTATCCCTGCTTGTATTGTTGCATTTTTCCTAACCTTGATTAGATCCTTTGAGTCACCAAGACCCTTTGATACTGCAGTAAAATATCTTGATAATATTTGAGGATCCGCATCAATTCCGATCTTTTGTATTAGGTTATTTATTATGGGCCCAAAACAGCAGTCATATGCTGTAGGGGTGCCCATCGTAATCCAGGCAAACCTCTCAAGACCCGCCCCCATGTCTATTATTTTTTGATCTAAAACTGAGTAATTATCCAAGTCACCCTGAAATTCTGTAAAGACTGCGTTCCCAAGTTCTAGCCCTTGTACGAAATACTCTAAAGATGATCCAAACGACCCTCCACCTGCCCAAACATCCTCCACAAACACGACTTCTTTTTTATCAATTCCAAACTTTTCTGTTAAAAGCCTAAAATCTAATTCAACGCACTCGTCTTTCCAATATCCTTGTGAGTTTGGAATGCTGTGCTGTCCAATCATACAAAAACTGGAAAAATGCCTTCCGGTTATCCCAACATTTTCAATATCCTTGAATCTAAGACAAGTCTGTGGTACAACTAATGGATTTGCGGGAAATTCAAAAACGACTTTGGAACCCATAACTCTTTGAAAGTCTACAATGGATGCGATTGTAAAATATAGGTCATCTCGCCACCTGCATACTACTGGATATCTGCTTACTGATTTGTGGCCGTTTTGCACAAAAAAAGACTCTACTTCCTTCCACGCCTTAACATAATCGAATCTCTTTTTTGTAGGGGGATTTCCTATGAAAGAATAATTATTTTCAGCATCCTCTGGACAAAAGTTCTGTATCTTATCTATCGTCCAGAAAAACCGCTTGCACTTTACACAGGACTTGCGTACAAATCCCTCCTTTTCAAACAGTGATACTTTGTAATACCTATTAGGATTGGAGGAAAACTTTGCAAGAATTTGACTCTTATCCATCTTTGAGAAGTTTTCGGGCTGACTGATATTAAGCATTCTGAGGCAACACATTAAATATGATCTTTTTTGAAAATTTGTTATGTTTGGCAAAACAAAATGGAAAGAAGGCGATTATGTCTTTTCTCCTAAGCCTGATGGAGATTATAAGAACGTTATAGTTGGCATAGTAACAGGCGTTGACGATTCTAAAATTGGTGTAAATGGTATTATAATAAATGCTATTGGTTTGAAAAACAAAGTTTCACAAGGAAAGGCAGGCCCTAGATCTGAAGAGATTTTAAAAAACCCCGATCCACGTAACTGTATACTAGAATTAATCTACAGAGTTGAACATGAAAACTTTACGGGAGTATTGGACGTAAATTCAGATCCTGTAATAAAAATTCACAAGAAAACACATGCAATCATTGATGGATGGGTCAGAGAATATCTGCCTGAAATGATAAACAACGTACTCTCTCTTCCAAATGGTTCAGAAAAGGATCAAGCAAAAAGGATTCTAAAACAGAGAATGGATACTCTGTATGATAAAGATCTTAAAAAGAATCTGTATTCTGTATGTAGAAGTCTAAAGATTCTAAACTAGTCATCACTTACTACAGGGATATTTTGATGATTAGTTTGCATACAAATCTCCTTTTTTATTAGATTTTTGCTTGGAGAAGTGTATATTTATAATCTGAAATGATCCTTTTGAAAATTTTGAAGACCGCATTAAATTTTGCATTAGTATCTTCGATGTAAATTATTAAAAAAGTAATTCGTATCTTTTATGCGTCATCTTTATATTTTGTAAGAAAATGGACTTGAATGCAAAATTCAACTACTCCATAGTTTTATATTATGCCTACAGCAAAAGCCATTTACAATGGAATACGTATATGCAGCTCTCCTTTTGCACAAGCAGAAAAAAGAGATCAACGAGGCTAATATTACAAATATAATCAAGGCTTCGGGAGCAGAGGTAAAAGAGGCCCAAGTAAAGGCACTTGTGGCAGCTCTTGCTGACGTAAACATAGATGAGGCAATAAAGGCAGCCCCAGTAGCTGTAGCAGCAGCCCCTGCAGCACCAGCAGCTGGCGGAAAGGAAGAGAAACCAAAAGAAGTTGAGACTCCATCTGCAAAGACTGAAGAGCAAGCAATGGAAGGCCTCTCTGCACTGTTTGGGTAGGAAACCTCCTTTTCAAAAATACCTTTACTTTCTAATCCTTACAACAATATTTTGACTATCCTTTTTTACTTCCTGATGTAAAACGCTAGTTCCATCTGATAGAATATCCTACCTATGCACTTTGTAAAGAAACGCGTCAGCTCCTTCCCAACCGTAATCTACTATGCCCCCCACTTCACCATTACTTACAATTTTTCTTTCTACCGATTCCTTGATAAGTTGTAAGGAACTCACAGCACCAGTATTCCCAGTTTCCCTCATTAAATCATAGGTTAGTTTAGTCCTCTCTTTTTCTATACCACACCTTTCCCTAACATAATCTACAAACACACTACCAGCAGAATGAAAACCCCAGGACTTTACATTTTTAAAATCTTTCGGAAATCTTTGTTTAATATAAGAAATGTTCTCCAAAGAAAGTTGTGCAGCGCTTTCCTTTAGAATTTTTGAATTTACATCCATATCGAAAGCTATTCTGTGGCAATTATCGGGTGAAAGTTTTATTGTGGCTTTTTTATATCCATCCAGAGTAGTATCTTTACGTGAAGAAATAGTTTCAATATCTATTCGCGCTAAAAATTTATCAGATTTTTTTGATTGTGATAATATTGTTGCAGCCGTTACATCGCTAAAAATCAGAAAGTAAATAAAGTTGTTAAAATCTTTTTTATTTTTTAGCGAAATACGGTCAATTTGCTTTATTCTATCTAAAAACCAACTTGTATAATAAGTGCCTATTAGAACAAGCACATCGCTTTTATAACCTAAGGCAAAGTGCCCTGCTGCATTTCGAAGGGCTTCTGAAAAAGAGGAGCATGCCATTCCCTGAAAATTTTGTGTGCGAACATCTTTGTTTAAACCCAGCCTTGTTGCAATTTCTACAGTAGGTGAAGGATCTAAATATTGTTGATTATCGTTGATTGTTATAAGAAGTCCAATATCTTCTGGTTTCCTTTTTGAGAAACGTAAGGCTTTTTCAGCAATCTCTACATACATATCATTAAGTTGAATATCAGGCACGAAGTATGAAGGATCTTCAATTTTTATTTTGGATAAATCATAAGCCTTGTAGACTTTCTCTATGCCTAATTCTTTTTTTGAAAACTTTTTCACCTCATCCTCTAATTTATTACTAAACAAGTTGTCCACAAGTTCTTCTATAGTATAAGCATGGCTAGGAAAATTGATACCTATATGCGAAATGTCTACGTTCGGCATTCTTTAGAATCTACTTGCTAGCTTATGTAAATTTTTAAAGAAGTCTATATTGTAGCCATTCCTTGGTAAATCAAAGGCCGCTAATACTGTTTTGATTCTTGTTCTTTCAGAATACTCTCTGATCTCTACAGCGCATTTATTAGCTGTTCCAAAAGTTGTCAATTCGTTCACCATTTTATCACTTACTTGTACTGATGCGGTAGTCAAACCATATCTTAGAAAATTTTCACGTATTGCGCGAACCTCTTTTTTGAAACCTATTTTCTCCAACGATTTTGAGTAAAATTCATTTGAACCAATATAGTTTGCGATTGTCATACGTGCCGCACTTCTCCCTTTTTCTTCAGAATCATTAATGTAGGTTGGTAGGATCGAAATAATTTCAAACGAGTTATACGCTCTTCCCAAAGAGCTCAGCTTTTTTTCTAGAATTTTAACACTCTGCCTAATCTCACTTTCAGGTTTTAGGAAAAATATTACGCCATCAGCGTGTTCTGCGGCGAGTTGAGTGATTTTGTCTCCAACTACAGACCAGTAAATATGGCCATTATACTTGGACTTTATGTAATCCGTGTAGGTTGTAATTCGTAACACTGGCTTTTCGAATTTCATCTTGTACATATTTTCAACTACAATAGGTGCGCTTGTTCCTAAACCAAGTACAAATTTTCCACTTGTTTCGTAGTAAATCTTGCTAGCAAGATCTAGTAACTTACTTTTATGCCTTGAAAATACATTAACAATACCAGTTCCTAATATTACACGTTTGACTTTTGCGGCAATTTCTTGTATAGCATCAAACGCATCCACACCAGCAAACTTCGGATGAGTCTCGGGAACAAAATAATAATTTAGCATCTCTGTGTCCGCAATCGTTGCTGCCTTTTTTACTGCGTCTAAAGGCGCTCTTATGCCAAGCTCTATGCCTATTTTTTTCATTCTCTCAGAATGCTGATTATTTGTTATGAGTTTAAATGCTTTAGAGAAAAATCAACTGAAGAGTTTACGAAATACAGGATTTCTAATGGGCTTGTTTATGAGCCCCTTTAGAAGGAAGATGTATAGCTTCACTGTTAATATCCCTCACAGCGTCTGCAAATGCTTCTGGTAGTGTAGGATGAGCATGTATTGTATCAAATATGTCATCAAGCTTTAATTGCATTTTAATTGCAAGTGCTGCCTCACTAATCATTTCCCCCGCATGTGGTGCAACTATAAAAGCACCAACTAGCATCCCATCTTTCTCAAAAACCTTAACAAGGCCTCTTGTATCTCCCAAGCAATTTGCTTTTGCACTTGCTGCAAGCGGAAATTTCCCCGTTCTTCCCTCCAATCTTCCTACAAATGCAACTTCTGGATATGTAAATATACATGCAGGTACAGAACGATATTCCATCCTACTTTCTGTCCCCATTAAATTCTGTGCAGCTACCTCGCCTTGCTTTGAAGCAACATGTGCAAGTTCATACATGCCAGTAACATCGCCGATTGCAAATACATTGTGAACACTTGTTAGCATTTTTTCATTAACAAGAATACCTTCTTGGTTGAATTTCACACCAATTTTATTTAATTCATTTACATTTACATTAGGTCTTCTTCCTACACAAACTAGTATCTTTTCTGCTTGCAGTTTTTCTCCACCGACTAGAACCATGTTATCTACTATTTTTTCTACTCTTGACCTTGTCATTACATTAATTCCATCTAACCTCATATACTTTTCAACCGTATTTCCAATCTCTTCTATTTGAAGTGGCATGAGATGATCCTTTACTTCTATCAAAGATACCTTACATCCTAGTGCATTTAAAATCGAAGCAAACTCACAACCACTATAACCACCTCCGATAATAATTATAGACTCAGGGAGGTTTTCTAATTCTAGAACTGTATCGGTTGATAATATATTTTCATTAAACTCGTAACCAGGTAAACAAATAGGGTAACTACCTGTAGCAATAACAAGATGCTTGGCTTCTATTATTTTTTCATTGATCATCACTGTATTTTGTGAAACGAGATGTGCCTCACCTTCTACTATATCGATATTATTACTCTCTAGGAGAAGTTTTATTCCAGAAGCAAGTTTAGCAACTGTAGCATTCATTCTCGACTTTAAGAGCTTATAATTTAATTCAATTTGCACATCTAATCCATTTTTTTTTGAAGCGGTTGCTTTCCTCATTATATCCCCAAAGGAGTGAAGAAACTTAGTAGGAATACAGCCCCGTTGTGTACAAGTTCCACCTAACCCCTTCTTTTCAATTATACAAATATTGCCACCCAATTGTGCAGCTTTGATAGCACAAGCATAACCACCTGGGCCTCCTCCTATTATCACTGCATCATACATGCCGTGAGATTAAAAATGCACAGCAATAAATCTTAGTAAATTATCTTCTCAAATTCCATTTATCCGTTGCATATTTCTTTTTGGATAACTTTTTGGCATCAATTTCTTCTTGCTCACTGAGATTATCCGCAATAAGAATTGCATCAAATTTTTCACTAAAGCCTATTTTTAGAGCAGATGCAACTTCATCAAATGTCTTATTCAAACCCATCACTCTTTCCTTTACGTCAGTGATTATCTTATCCCTGATCTTTTCTGAAGGAACTTTCAATAGAGAAAACATCTTTTCTACGTCAGCATTTAGTAATATTGTTCCATGTTGTAGTAGAGTACCTTTCTTCCTTGTTTGAGCATTTCCAGAGACCTTCTTACCATTTATGATTATATCATTTAGTGGAGAAAATTTTGCGTCGAAACCAAGTTTGTTTATGGATATTACTATGGCATTGCATATTAGCCTGTAAGACTCTATGATGCTTTGTGGGTACTCTCTTGCTATGAATGAGTAGGTCAATTCAGAGTCATGAAAGACTGCACCGCCTCCAGTTATCCTTCTAACAACATCAATACCGAAATGATTGCACTTTTTTATATCAACCTCTTCTTCCATGCTCTGAAAATATCCAATTGAAACTGCAGGAGGTTTCCACCCGTACAGTCGTAGAACTGGCACATTACTTACACCATTCATCAATACTTCGTCAACTGCCATATTCCACGCTGCATTATTGTAACCAGTCTCTAATACTCTGATTTCACTAAACTTGAAACTCATTTTATTGAATCAAACATTGAAGAATTGCCTCTGTCATAGATTCTGGATCAAAACCAAATGCTTCTGAATCATTGAGGCTTTTCTGGATCTTTTGCTTAATAGAATTTTTTTCTAACTTAGTACCAATTAAACTTCTTTCAATCTCATCTAAACTTTCTTCGGGATAAAGGAAAAAGTCTCCAGTAATAGTTATTGAGTGAATAGTGTTATTCACTTCGTCATATTCAAGAAAAACCTTGATCAATTTTTGTGATTTGTATGTATTGTGTACTTTTTTCATTGAAGATCAGTTAAATTTTGCAGTTAGTCGTTCTTTTTATCATTTACTTGCTAGTGGGGACCCATCGTAGATTTGGTTTCCTTGCTGCCGTAACCTCATCCAACCTTCCAACAGGTGTTGTATATGGAGCTTCTTTGGCAACTTGGGGGTTTTCTTTTATCTCCTCTGCTATATTTTTTAATGCTAATGCAAATTTGTCTAATGTTTCTTTGCTCTCTGTTTCTGTTGGTTCGATCATTAAAGCTTCATGAACAATTAGTGGAAAGTAAATAGTTGGTGGATGAAAGCCGTAATCTAAAAGTCGTTTTGCAATATTTAGTGCGCTCTTTTCACCAAATTTTTTTGAGGATAGGACAAATTCATGAGCACATTTTCGGTCGTAAGGAAGATCATACACATCCCTTAACAAGCTGAGAAGATAATTCGCATTTAATACTGCATGCTCTGATACCTTTCTTATATTTGTCCCCCAGGATATTATATAAGAATAAGCTCGAACAAGCATACCAAAATTTCCGTAAAAGGATCTAATTCTTCCGACAGATTTTCTTTTTGTCTCATCTAGCATATACTTGCCATTTTGTTTGCTTACTCGAGGTATTGGCAAATAATCTGCCAAAAATGATTTTACTCCTAATACTCCTGCTCCGGGACCACCTCCACCATGTGGAGTTGAAAAGCTTTTGTGCAAGTTCAAATGAATCATATCAAATCCCTGATCCCCTGGTCTAGTTATTCCAAGTAATGCATTCATGTTGGCACCATCGCAATACATCAAGGCTCCATTCTGATGGGCAAGGTCACATATCTCCAGAATATCCTCTTCAAAGAGTCCAAGTGTGTTAGGGTTCGTTACCATGACAAGTGCTATATCAGGAGTAAGTGACTGTTTGAATTTGTGAAGGTCCATATTTCCTCGTGAATCAGTAGGAATAACAACAGTTTTACACTTACACATGGCTGCAGTGGCAGGGTTTGTACCATGAGCGGAATCAGGTATTACTGTTTTCGTTCTTTTTTCGTTCTTTTGTTTAAAGTAAGTTTTTGCTATCATGAGTCCCAAAAGTTCACTCTGTGCTCCAGCTGCTGGTTGCAAGGAAAAAGCATCCATGCCGGTTATCTCCTTTAGATGTTGTTCAAGCTCCCACATCAATTGTAGTGAACCCTGAATACAGTCCTCTCCAGATAGGGGATGAAGATCTCTAAAACCATGCAGTCCCGCTACGTCTTCATTTATCTTTGGATTATACTTCATAGTACATGAGCCTAGGGGGTAAAACCCTATGTCAATACCATAGTTCTTTTTTGATAAATTAGTATAATGTCTAATAACATCAATCTCACTTACATTTGGAAGGGGGAGTTCATTTCTAGTAAGATCCTTTGGTAGCAGTATAGGAATATCTTCATCAGACAGGTGTCCTGTATTTTGTTCTTCATATTCGAATATTAGTTTCATAATACTTCCCTTATTATCGATACAAAGGATTCTATGTCCTGAATTGTATTCATCTCAGTACAACAAATTAGCATTTTATCCTCTTCTAACTCGAGCCCACCAAGTATTCCATTTTTAAGCAATGTTGAAGTGATCTTTTCAGAAGGTTTTGGTGTCTTCACAAGGAATTCGTTGTAAAATGGTTTTTTGTTTAAAATTTTGAAACCCAAGCTTCCTAATTTTTCCTGTAGCAAATGTGCTCTACCATAAGAAAGTTTTGCAACCGTATTAAGTCCACTTCTGCCCATAAGTGCTAAGTATATAGTTGAAGCTAGAGCCATCAATCCTTGGTTCGTTGTTATATTACTAGTAGCCCTTTCTCTCCTTATGTGCTGCTCACGTGCTTGAAAGGTTAGCACAAAACCTTTGTTTCCATTAGAATCTGTAGTCATACCACAAATTCTTCCTGGAATTTTCTTTAACAAAAAATCCTTAACAGCCATGAATCCTAGATATGGACCGCCAAAGTTCAGCGGAATGCCAAATGATTGGCCCTCACCAACCACTATATCTGAGCCATAATTTGCAGGAGCTTTAAGTATTGCAAGAGATGTTGGCTCAACGACACAAGTAACAAACAATGCCCCAGCTTGATGTGTGCGTTCTGATAATTGAGATAAATTCTCAACATTTCCGTAGAAATCTGGATTCTGAGCTATTACACACGCTGTATCATCATCAATTCTATCTGTGAGTTTAAGATCTGCTCCTTCGCAATACGTCTTTAAAACTTCTAAATATTGTGGATGTAATCCTTCCTTTACAAAAATGTGATTCCTTCCATTATAAGATGAAGAGAGTAAGGCTGCCTCTGCTAAAGCAGACGCCCCATCATACAAGGAGGCATTTGCAATATCCATGCCAGTAAGAAGGCATATGAAAGACTGGAATTCATATATGGCTTGCAGAGTGCCTTGACTCATCTCAGCCTGATAAGGCGTATATCCTGTAGAAAACTCCCCACGCATCAGCAAATGGTTCACTGCTGAAGGAATATAGTGATTGTAAGACCCTCCGCCTACGAAGTATTTTAGGATTGTATTGTTTTGAGCTAAAACTTGCATATGTTGCATTATCTCGAATTCGCTCATTGGCTTAGGAAGATTCAATCTTCTTGTAAGAGCAGGCTTGAATTCCTTAACTAAATCATCTATTGAACTTACTCCAATTTGTTTTAACATTTCATTTCTGTCTTTTTCTGTTATAGGTATGTAATCCATAATCAATCGCTTATTTTATTTTGCCAACGAAATTTTCGTATTGTTCTTTAGTCATCATATTGTCAAATTCCTTGATATCTGACGGTTTTATCTTTACCATCCAACCCAACTCATAGGGAGACTGGTTTATCCACTCGGGATGCTCAAACAAGCCTTCATTGATTTCAACTACTTCTCCGCTTAAAGGGCAGTATATGTCAGAAGAAGCTTTTATGGAATCAACTATGGCCATTGTTTGCATCTGCTTAAATTTGCTACCGACTTTTGGTAATTCTATCGAGACTATGTCTCCAAGTTGCTTTTGAGCGAAATCTGAAATTCCTACCACCCCCAGTCCATCTCTTATTACTACCCACTCGTGTTCTTTTGTAAATCTAATCTCTTCTGCCACATTCGCCTTCTAGTTTTCCAGTATAAAATCTTAATTTCGTTTGTAAAATCGGTGACTACTAACTTTTGCCTTATACAGTTTACCACCAATATCTACGTCAATTAATTGGCTTATTGATATCTGCAAAGGTACGAAGCAAAAGCCAATTGATTTCTTAAGAGTTGGAGAAAAACTTCCACTTGTCACAAAACCAGCTTTAGATCCATTTACAAGAATTTCATTCCCATGTCTAGCCACTCTTCTTTCTAGAATCTCAAATCCTACAAGCTTTCGAGTTACGTTTTCTGAGATGAGTGCCTTTTTTCCAATGAATTCTTTCTCTAGCTTTACAGTCCACTTTAGCGGTACCTCTAATGGAGTTGTATTCTCATTCATATCATTTCCATAAAGCATGAGACCTGCCTCAAGTCTAAGTGTATCTCTTGCGCCAAGCCCTGCTGGCTTGATATTAAATCTAAACGCCGACTGCATGATCTTATCCCATATCTCTATTTTTGAGGAATCAAAAAATATCTCAAAACCATCTTCTCCAGTGTATCCTGTTCTTGATATCATACATTCGACTCCAAAGATGTTTGTAGTTATAAGATCAAATGGTCTTAGTAGCTCTAAATTGGGTTCTATTATTTTCTGTAGCGCATTTTGTGCAAGTGGACCCTGAAGTGCAAGTAAAGCAATTTTATCACTAACGTCTTCAATATCAGTTGACTGTGAATGTTGAATAATCCACCCAAGATCCTTGCCTCTATTTGATGCATTAACTACAACAAAAAAACTCTCCTTATTGATCCTGTATACTATAACATCATCAACTATTCCGCCGTTTTCATAACACATAGGTGAATACAATCCGTGATGATCATTTAGTTTTGAGATATCATTGGTTACTAAGTTTTGCATAAGATGATAAGCATTGGTGCCTTTGATTATAAATCGCCCCATATGTGAAACATCAAACAAGCCAACATTTTTTCTAACGTTAATATGCTCGTCAATTATTCCAGAATATTGTAAAGGCATTTCCCATCCATGAAAGTCAACTATTTTTGCGCCAAACGATTTGTGAATCTGATAAAAAGGCGTTCTCATGGATAGTCTTTCGTAATGCCCGAACTCTTATTATTGTGTATAGTAATCTGTCAGGAAAATGGAATTAATTCGAAAACCTGATTGGATTAGAGTAAGAGCACCATCTGGAGAGAATTATGTAAAGATTAAACAAACACTTGGGTTACAACAACTTCATACTGTTTGTGAAGAAGCAAGATGTCCCAATATAGCAGAGTGTTGGGGATCTGGCACAGCCACCATTATGATAATGGGGGATACATGTACACGAGGATGTAGATTTTGTGCTGTCACTAGCGGTAAACCTGTATTTCTTGACGCTGAGGAACCTATGAGAGTAGCTGAGGCAATCAAGGAATGGGAATTAAGATATGTGGTAATTACTGCAGTTTGTAGGGATGATCTAGATGACGGCGGAGCAGAACATATGACAAAAACAATAAAAGCTGTTAAGATGCTGTGCCCTCAAACAATAGTAGAACCATTAATTCCTGACTTCAGAGGAATTGAGGATTCTATAAAAAAGATAGTTAATTCTCAACCAGAAGTTATAAGTCACAACATAGAGACTGTAGCTAGACTAACGCCAAAAGTTAGGGATGCAAGAGCATCCTATGAACAGACACTCCAAGTTCTAAAAAAGATAAAAGACATGGATTCAAGGATATACACAAAATCTTCAATAATGCTTGGCCTTGGAGAAACTGAGGAAGAAGTTATTCAGACAATAAAGGATCTAAGATCTGTTGGGGTTGATATATTGACAATGGGCCAGTATCTTCAACCTACACTAAAGCATCTGCCAGTTGCAGAATACGTCACACCACAAAAATTCAACGCCTATAAGGAAAATGCAAAACTAATGGGATTCATTTATGTGGCTGCTGGTCCACTTGTTAGAAGTTCTTATAGAGCTGGAGAATTCTTTCTTGAAAATGTAATTAGACGTACCAGAACCTAAAAAGTAAATTTGATTAAGAGGAAGTATAGTTCTTTGCCTTTGCAGCAAGTGCTCTTGCTTGTGAATGTGCTTTTTGTAGTACTTGCTCCTTTGTTTCATCTGTAAGATAGCCAGCTTCTATTGCCACAGATCTTGCTCCATAAGCGGCTTTTGCAAGTATTGGCATGATGTTTTCTTTTGTCACATAACCAATCTCCGTGGAAAGTGACATCGCCTCTTGATAAGCTTGTGCAAAGGCGTTACGATATTTTTCTACATCTATTACCATCTCATCTTTTGCGTATAGGATGTCTTCAGCTATTGCTGAATCTAGTGAGATGCCTGCCTCAACCGGTTTGACATCAAGCTTGCTCAGTAATGTAGCAAGCTTTGCGGAAATAACGCCGCCTTTTTTTGCTACGATAGAATCCTTAGTAATCCAGATAGTACCTTGATCAATTTTTGTAGCAATTCCTGCTTCCTTAAAGTCAGTAAGAATTGGACCTGGGGTGATACCTGTATTTCCAGCCTTTATCATAACATCAATACTGGCTACGTCGCCCCCACGGGCAGGCAGCATTATCTTGTTTTTGCCAAGCAGAATATTTAACTTAAAAGGACTCATGTTTGTAAACATCAAGACACACTGACCAACTAGCTTGTCTATCATCTTTTCAATGGCTGGCATTTTCAGTCCTGCAAGAGCTTTTTGTGCCACCTTGTCCTTTATACTGAGTATCTCAACTTCGCCCTTGAACTTTTTTCTCAAAGGTAACAATTGCGATGATCTAACCTTTTCCATACGTACTAGAGTGACAACACTATACTTTTTTGGAAGCTCCTGAAGCTGTTGGTACATCAGAGTTTTCTTTTCTGGATAACTGGTTCTGTTTTGATGCATCTTACTTTTCTACCTGTGGCTGTTTGATCAGATTTCCCATCGTCGTCTTCACCAAAATTTTTTTAATGTTTTTATCACCACTTGGAAGTTTCTTTTCTACCATACTTATTACTGCACTAGCATTTGCTGCTAGATCATCATCTGTCATTGTTTCATCACCAATCTTGCACGCAAGAGAAAGCGAATTTCTCAGTCTTACCCGTATAGAAGATCGAAACCTCTCTAAAATAGAATCAATAGGGGCATTGAAAGAAACTGGAGTAGGCATCTTGCCTCTAGGACCCATGAACTGACCTAAAGTTTTACCAACCGTTGCCATAAGCTGGGTGTCAGACAAGAAAAAGTCATATCCATTTATCAGTTTACGAGATTCGCGTTTATTTGCACCTACTTGGTTTAGCTCTGTACCCTCCACCACTCTATCAGCTTTGGCACTCTTTGCCTTCAAGCCCAGATCGCCGGATGCAACCACACATACAGATGCTGGTTGACTTAGCTTCTTTGGGAGCTGGACTGTTTCGTTTATTGCAAAACCCTTCTTAACATCAATATCTTTGAAAACCATTATCAGCTCTACAGACTGCTTAAACTTGCGTTCTTTCTGACCTGTCTTGGCATCCTTTATCATTTGTACTAGCTGTGCTTCATTAATCATTACGCAACTTTTCTGGATTGCCTATTTAAAATCGTTTACAGGCCAAAATCAAAAAATGATCCGCATTATCTAAAAATTTCATATTATTGGGTTTATGTTGTAAGAACAAATTTTTCTAGAGACGAAACTTACATTTATTAAATCGTAACAAAGACTAGCTCGCAACCTTGCACAAATTTGATGAACTGGACATGAAGATTCTTACTGAACTCTCGAAGGATGGTAGTGTCTCGGTTCCTAATCTATCAAAAAAACTTGGAATCAATACATCTGTACTATACAGCAGGATAAAGAGGCTGATCAAAAAAAAACTGATTACAAAATTCACTATTGTAGTAGATGAATCGCTCATAGGCATAGGCGTACGAGCAACGGTGGGAATAAATCGTGATCCAAAGCTAAAAGACCAGATTCACAAAGCCTTTTTGAAGACTCAGGAAGTAGTAATGATATCTGAGGTAACAGGTAGATTTGATATGATAATTACGGTACGTGCAAAGAATTTGGAAGAGCTTCATACTGTAGTAATAGAAAAGATTGGCAAGATCGAGGGAATTCAAAACACCGAAACATTCGTGGAATTACAGAGAACTGATAAAGATCCGATCTACGCCGTTGCAGAATAATCTACTTGAATTTTTCGTCCCATTTTCCGGCATTAATTTCTGCAGTGATTTCTTTTGGGTTTTTTCCTTCTATTTTAATTCCAAGTGGCAAACAAGTTCCAACGATCTCTTTTGTAGCCGCTTTTAGGTCTTGAGCATAGGATGAATCAATCTTCAGCCTCGCAACTTTAATTATGGAATCCATTTTGACATCTCCAACCCAGGTGGTACCTGATGTTCCTGATCCTTTTTGCAGACCCGCCTCTTTTAAAATAAGAGCTGCTGCT